>CALGLM010000328.1 GCA_937930275.1 uncultured Ignavibacteria bacterium | reverse complement strand
TTGAGGGGAATTATAGTGTAGAATTTAATGCGACAAATAAACCTTCCGGAGTTTACTTTTACAACTTGCAAATAGGTAATAATACTATTACTAAAAAGATGATTTTACAGAAATAATAGACGTGATTTAAAGCACAATAAATAAAATATGTGCGTTACAGTACAAATTATTTACAAAATTTAAAATATATTACCGAAGAATAAAAAATATATTATTTTAGCAGTATAAAAATTGTTAAATAAACAAGGAGTAAAAATGAAAAAAATAGTGCTTATATTATTTTTATTATCGTCAATGGTAATAAATGCACAATTTAGTAGCAATTTAAAGCCAAACGAAGGTTTAATGCAAGGCGGTTTAGGATTAAACTGGGTTGACGGACAACCTTTTTATTCGTTTAGGGTTACGCCTGAATTTGGATTTGCTAATTTCGGTTTAGGTTTAGATCTTAATTTGGCTGTTGATAGTAAAGGTAATTTTAGAAAAGAAAATTATAATGAGTTTACTGATTATCTAAGCATTATTAGATATGCCCGTTACGGACATAAAAATGATCCGATTTATGTAAAAGTAGGTTCGTTGGATTATACAACATTAGGTCACGGAAGTATAATGTACATGTATAACAACTCTCCTACGTTTGATGCGCGTAAAATCGGCGCTGAATTTGCAATGGATTTTAACGAATTCGGATTTGAATCAGTTTACGGAAATTTTGCTCAGGCAGGTGTTTTTGGTATTCGCGGCTATGTTAGACCGTTAAAACTTACAAGTATGAAAGAAATACCGGTAATAAGCAATTTAGAAGTTGGTGCATCTTTTGTAACTGATTTTAATAAATATGCAGGTGTTACTTCCGGAACAATCAACTCTACAAATGGAGAGTTTAAAGCTGTAACAGACGAAGGAAGTGTTAGTATTATTGGTTTTGATTTAGGTTTACCGATTGTAAGAACAGATATGTTTAACTTAGACCTTTATTACGATTTTGTTAAAATTTTAGACTTCGGTTCAGGTTCAACAGCAGGTATTAAAGCTGAATTAAACGGTTTGGGACTTGTTAGCTTAAGTGCAAAATTAGAACGCAGATTTAACGGCGATGAATTTATTCCGTCATACTTTAATGCATTATACGAAACAGAACGATTTAATTTTGATCCGACTACAGGACAGGTTAGAAGTAAAGTGGCTATGTTACAAGGTCTAAAATCATCAGAAAGCAATGGGTTTTTTGGGGAATTGGAAGCAAATGTAATTGATTTATTTAGAGTATTAGGAAGTTATGAAAGATTAGATAAACTTCCTAAATCAGGCGCTTTGCATTTAACTGCAGAAGTTGTTCCTAAAGATCTTCCTTTTATAACTCGTGCCGGTTATGATAAAATAAACATTGAAGATGAAGCTGATTTATTTACATTAGATGATAGATCATATCTTTTTGCAGAATTAGGTTATAAGCCGATGAGCTACATAATAGTATCAATGGTTTATAATTGGACTTTTACTCCGGTACGTGATAATGATAAAAACATTATCGGTTACGAACCGCAAAAATGGATTGAACCAAGAGTATCTTTCGTTTATCCGCTTAATTTTTAATTGTAAAAAGGCAGAAATCATTTGGTTTCTGCCTTTTTTATTTAATCTTTCATATCTAATCTCTTTTATTCCGCCTAAGTGTAAATACCCCTAAATTCACTTTTTTTTAATCTAAAAAAACAATATCTTACTAATTGATTTTTAAATTAAATGGAGCGATTAAATATGAAAAAAGTATTTGTTGCGTTAATGTTAATCAGTTCGATTATATGGTCGCAAGAAGTAAAAGTAACAAGTAAAACAGAGCTTGCCGGACTTCAACCCGGAAGTTATTATTATCCTGTATTAAACTATGACGGTACTAAAGTATTAGTTACTAAGGATAATTATTTGGGTTTATATCTTTATGATATTCCGTCAAAAAGCATAACGGTAATATCGGAAGAAATGGGCTCGGGATATAATCCTGTTTTTTCTGAAGACGGAAGCACTATTATTTATAAAACAGATAACTATGAAGGTATGAAACGATATTCGGATTTAATTGAATATAATATTTATACCGGCGAGAAAAATACTTTAATGAAGAATGAAAGGTTTATGACTTTCAGGACTGATCCTAAAACCAAAACATTGTTTGTTAAAACAGAAAAAAATATAAGTAGTTATAAATTGACGGATTTAAATATATCCGAAAATAAAACCGGTTATAAATTTGCTTATCCGGCAGATAATAGTATCACAGTAGTATCAGATAACGGTTCATACCAATATTTACCTTTTGGAAACGGTAACTATATTTGGGTAAGCTTAAGCAATAATAATAAATTATTGTTCCAATATGCAGGTAAAGGAACATTTGTTACTGATTTAAATACTAACGAAATATTTGAAATAGGGAAAGCTAATGCTCCTATCTTTTCTGCAGACGGAAAATACGTTATCTATATGAATGATAAAGATGACGGTAACAAAGTTTTTGCAAGCGATATTTTAGTATCATCTTTTGACGGTAAAAATACCTTTAATTTAACCTCAAGTGTTAATGATATTGAAATGTTTCCTTCAATTTCGGGTAACGGTAAAAACATTGCTTACTGTACCGAAGACGGTAGAATTGTTATTTTAGAAGTTAGTTTTGAGTGAGGATGACATGAGAAAATTATATATATTACTTTTTATTTTTGCTTTTGCATTAAATTTTAATGCGCAAACTTTATCCGGTGCAAAAATTTGTATTGACCCTGGTCACGGCGGACATGATCCTGCAAACGATAGATATATTGCAGCTACCGGTTTTTGGGAATCTGACGGAAACTGGGCTAAAGCTAATATTCTAAAACCTATGTTAACCAACTTAGGAGCAAATGTCAAACTTACGCGTACCGGAAATAACGATTCGGACGATTTGGAACTTTCAACAAGATGTCAAATTGCAAATGATTTTGGTGCCGATTATTTTCACTCAATACATAGTAACGGTTATTTAGGCCAGTCTAATTATACTTTAATGCTTTTTAGAGGTTATGATAACGCTCCCGTTTATGCAAAAGCAAAAACTATGGGCGAGTATTTAATGAATAATATACAAGCTGCCAACAGAACAACAGCAAAATATAATAGAGGTGATTGGAGTTTTTATCCTGACTGGGGTACTTCAGGGTTAGGTGTTTTAAGAACATTAAACATGGCAGGAACACTTTCAGAAGGATCATTTCATGATTATATTCCCGAATCATGGCGTTTAATGAATCAAGCTTACAGATACCATGAAATGGTTGCAATAACACGATCGTTTATTCAATTATATAATGATTTTGAATACTCACACGGCGTTATTGCAGGTATAGTGCGTGATCCTTCAATTACCGTATCTTACTTTTATATTTCCTCATTAGGCGACGCTAAAAAACCGATAAATAATGTAAAAGTTACTCTTCAACCCGGAAATCGTGTTTTTACCGGCGACAATATGAATAACGGATTTTTCTTGTTTGATAGTGTTGCACCGGGTACATATAAATTGTATTTTGAAGCAGAAAATTATGCATACGATTCATCAACTGTAACAGTATTTGCAAATAAAACGACTTTTGCAGATAAAAATTTAACTCAAGCAGCAAACTATAACCCGCCTACGGTTGTAACCGTTACGCCGGCTAATAATTCTCAAAATGTTAGACTAAAAGCATCCATAACGTTTAATTTTGATATTGTAATGGATAAAACATCTACACAGTCAGCTTTTGAAATTACGCCAAATATTGCAGGATTATTTACATGGTCTGATAATGATAAAACGATGATGTTTACTCCTACGGCTTTTTATACTGCCAATACTCAATATACGGTTAAATTAAAAAATACTGCAAAATCAATGTTTAACGTAAATATGACAAATGATTTTGTTACAACTTTTACAACAAGAAATAAACTAAATTTATTATCTGCGTATCCTCAAGATAATGCCGAAAAAATTAGTCCTACTGTAAATGTTAGAGTTTTATTTGACGCACCTTTAAAACAAAGTACTCTTTCAGGAGGAAATGTATCTTTCACAAGTTCAACAGGTGCTTCAATACCTATTTACGTTGATTTGAACGGCTATGCTTTAGGTAAAATTACTTTTGATCCTCAATCGGCACTTATCCCAGGCGAAACTTATAAATTAACTATAAAAAGCGGTGTAGGGGATATGGAAGGATTGTTCTTGGGACAAGATTATGTATTTAACTTTAAAATTGATGATGAAGTTTATCAATCAGGACAAGTTTTAGATCAATTTGAAGTAATAGGCGGTTGGTGGGATCCGAATAATAGCGGCAGTACAGTCGGCACAGATCCCGATGCAACTACATTTACAATAGTTACTGATAAAAAAGTTAACGGTTCCAGATCTGGTAAAATTAATTATAAATTTACAGGTTCAAACGGTGTAGTTAGAACCCATAATTCAACTAAGCCAAGTATTGGCAGCAGTACTACAAGTAAAGTCGGTGTTTGGGTATATGGTGATTTAAGTTATAACACATTAGAGTATTGGTTTTACTATAATTCTTCATCTAATGCAATTGTAACAGTTGATACAATTAATTGGACAGGCTGGAAGCTTAAATACATAAACTCGGGTGACATTGCTGGTACAGGAGATAAATTATTCCATAGTATTGTAATTAAACAAACTGCTAACGGTGCCACTACCGGATTTATATATGTCGATGATTTGCAGAAAGATATTATTACCGATGTTGAGGAAGAAACTACCGTTAATGTAGTTCCAAAAGAATTTGTATTGAATCAAAATTATCCAAATCCTTTTAACCCTTCAACTAATATTAGTTTTAGCATTCCGAAATCGGAAAATGTTAAATTAACTATTTATAATTTATTAGGCGAAAAAGTTACTACACTGGTAAATTCGGAAATGAATGTAGGAAATCATAAAGTAACTTGGAACGGCAAAAATGATTTTGGTATTACGGTACCTTCAGGTGTTTATTTCTATAAATTAGAAACTCCTTCGTTTAGCCAATCCCGCAAAATGATGTTGTTAAAATAATTTTGAATATTAAATTCTAAAGTTTGAATATCCCTATTCCTAAAACGGAATGGGGATTTTTTTTAATGTTAAATGTTGAGTTTTAAGGGTTGAATTAAAAGCCGCCCATAAAATCATTCATGGGAGTGAGGAACTAACCCAACCCATAAAATTCATTCATGGATAATAAAAAACAATGTTGCCTCTACGAGGCTAAAACTTTTGCTTGGTCTTAGGGGGTACAAAAATGTCGCTCCTCCGGAGCTAAAAAGCTTAGATAATAGATGTTAGATTGCAGATGTTAGATTGCAGATGTTAGATAATAGAAGACATTAGACAAATAATTATTTTTATCCTTTAAATTCTTATTTCATCCTGAAAATCTTGGTTCAAATCTGAACTGTGATTTATGTGATTTATAACTGTGATTTATGTGATTAATATGATTTTAAAGATTTTAGGTTTTATCCTGTAAATCCGTCAGTCATCCTGAAAATCTTGGTTCAAACTAACCTGAACATTACCCAGCTAATCCACCACTAAAACTTTTTGCAATAAGAATGGCAAGTACAAAAAGTGCCCCCAAAAGAATTCCCCCTACCAAAAAGAAATTTTTTACAATTACTCCTGTAACATCTATTTTATTAATTGTTAAATAATCAATTGTATTAGCTTTTACCGAAAATGTTGTGCTGTCTTTTGTTATTCCTTTAATAAAAAAATATTTTTCAGATAGTTTACCGCCTTTACTATTAAAAACAATTTCTGTGTTATTTAATAATTGCAGTTTTTTTATAATAACTGCCGTATCAAGTTGCATAATAGATATATTAGGTTCTAAAATACTCTTTATGCTATCAAGCGGAATATTTTGGTAATAATTATTGATATCGTAACCTATTATTGATACCGGGATTTGTTTATAAAAAGCTTCTTTATTGATAAATGTAAATAATGAGTCGTTTATTGCGATGTTAATAACGTTATTCCCAAATTCATCTAATTCATTTGGATATACTTTTGTTGGACGATAAGATGTACAACCAATTATTAAATTAAAAAATGAAAAAATTAAAATATAGATCAACATTTGTTTTTGCATAATAATTGCCCAATGTTATTAAATAATATTACTTTAATAATAGCAATCTTAGGGAATAAAAACAAGATAAAAATATATTATTATTTTATTTGATTATTAATAAGTTTTTTTTCTCTTTTTTTTGAACTGTTTTTTTATTTTTTTTATTATTATTTTATAGTATAAAATAATTTAATAAATGCGGTTATTTAATAAGACTCGGAAATAAATGATACCTGCTATTCATACAATAAACATACTTTTACCAATATTTTATTTGGTGGCGTTTTTAACTTACATATATGATTTTGTTGAAGAAAAATCACCCTTTAGGAATGCAAAACGTTTAGTTCTATTTATTGCATTAGTTTTTCAGTTATTTTATATTTTTGCAAGGACAATAGAATTTAACCATCCGCCTATTACAAACAGATTTGAAATATTTACTATTTTGGCATTTTCACTTGCCTGTTGTTACTTTGTATTAGAGCTGCTTACCGATATTAGGGGAACAGGTGTATTTATTTTGTTTTTATCTTTAATCTTTCAGACTATTTCCACAATCTTTATTCAAGATTTAATAAATGTGCCTGAAGTATTAAGAAATAGAATGCTTGGCATGCATGTTATTTCGGCTTTACTCGGATATTCAGGCATTACAATTTCTGCAGTACACTCAACTTTATATTTAATGCTTTACCATTCACTAAAAACAAAGAAATACGGACTAATATTTAACAGGCTACCTAATATCGAAATACTTGAAAAGCTTAGCTTTAGCAGTATGATAATAGGTTTTGTACTATTAACAATTTCAATTGTAATAGGAATTGTTTGGCTGCCGGAAGCATTTCCGAATTTCAGTTATTTTGATCCTAAACTGGTTACTACCGGCATAGTTTGGGTTTTATACGGTGTTGGAATAATACTTAAGCTCTCATCAAATTTATACGGAAGAAAATTTGTTAATTTTTCAATAGCAGGTTTTATAACTGCAATGTTTTCATTAGTATTGGGTAATTTGCTTGCATCAAGTTTTCATACTTTTTATTAAGAAAGTAATTATTTAACATGAACATAATTTTAATATCTATAAATCACAAAACTGCACCTATTGAAATTAGAGAAGCTCTTCACTTAAGTAAAGAAGAAGCAATTAATTTTATTAATGTACTTAAAGCTGATTTTTTAACTGAAGGACTGGTTTTATCTACTTGCAATAGGACCGAAATTTTAGGAATTCCAAAAAATACTGTTTTAATACACGATGAAATTAAAGATGCATTAATTAAGTTTAAGGAAGTTGAAGGGATAAAAAAAGAGCATTTTATAAGTTATTTTTCGTGTAGTGCTGTTAAACATTTTTTTGCGGTTGCTGCCGGTATAGATTCGCTTATTATTGGCGATAGCCAAATTTTAGCTCAGGTTAAAGAAGCAATTCAAATTTCTGAAGAAAGCAATTTTGTTAATTCAAAATTAAGGCGATTGTTTGATACTGCAGTAAGAGTAGGGAAACGTTCTATTAAAGAAACAGTAATTGGTGAAGGGGCTATTTCAATTAGTTATGCTGCCGTTCAAGTAATTGAAAAAATATTTGCAAATCTTTCAAATAAAAGTGCTTTAGTAATAGGGGCGGGAGAAACAGCTGAATTAGCTGCTATCCACCTTAAAAATAAAGGTGTCGGTAGAATTACTATTACTAATAGAACAAGAATAAAAGCCGAAAAATTAGCTGAAAAAATTCACGGTGAAATTATTCCTTTTGAGTTTTTTAAAGAAAGCATCTATAATTATGATATTATTTTAAGTGCAACAAGCGCAACCGGCTTTATTTTAGATTTTGCCGATGTTAAGGAAATGATGAAAAAAAGAAAATATACTGCGGTTTGTATTATGGATATAGCAATTCCGAGGGATATAAATCCGTTAACAAGTAATATTGATAACGTTTTTTATAATGATATTGATTC
>CALGLM010000327.1 GCA_937930275.1 uncultured Ignavibacteria bacterium | reverse complement strand
AAACACCTTGTATTACCAACAAGAATACTAAGATAGAAGCAATTACTAATACTAATCCGCCGACAAAAATAATAAGATAATTTGCCTTTAGTCCGGGAACGTCGCCTACCGCCACCTTAAATTATCCTCTTGTTTATTTTCGTCTTTTTGTTGGTTAGCATTATCTTCGTTAGTGTAACGCATAAATTTACGTTTACTTGATGATTTACCCGAATCTTTTTGATATTGAGATTCGCCGTAAGAACTTGATACAAACGTAGGTCTCATTTGCGGACCTGCCGAAGTTCCGGCCGAAGTTTCCACAACGCTATCTTTTGTACCGTACTGCTCATCAGTAAAAGTTCTTCTGCTTGCAGTCTGTGTACTTCTTTGTTCACCAACTAAAGGTGCGGGAGTAATAAGTTCGGCTTGAATGGTTGCAGGTGCAGCAGCCTTTCTAAGCTGTCCTTTTCTTTCCCTTATTTTGTAAAGTACGTATGCTCCAACCGCCAATATAAAAGTGGAGATTGTTGCAAATAAAATGATTAATGATAAAATCGGTATTAGTTCCATTTATTCACTCCGTATTTTTTTTACTTTTTAACAGGTTGTCCAAGTCCCAATCTTTCTAATTTGCCCCAATTCATTTCTATTCCTAAAAACTCTTCTACAGTAGCCATTGCTTTTGTTACATCAATAACCAAAATAAATACAAGTCTATAGAATAATGAATACGGGATTAATCTTACTTCCTCTCTTTCAACTGCAATGCAGTATAATGCTGCCATAATATCTAATATAGTAATTCCCATCCACCAGAATGATATTAAACTTGTTAAACCATAAGCCAAACCAACAAATATAAAAAACAAATTACCAAAAATATTCATAACAGGCCAAACCAAAGCCTCAAAAGCCATTGACCATAAAATAATAGTGTTATTAAAGTTTAATGTAGGATTAACAATATGACGTTTGTGTTTTCTAATAGCTTGTAAAATACCTCTTGTCCATCTATATCGTTGTTTCAATAGTTGATGAAGTTTTATCGGTGCTTCCGTATATGAAATAGCTGCCGGTTCATATCCTATTTTCCAACCTTTTGCTAATACTTTAAGTGTTAAGTCTGCATCTTCGGCAAAAGTATCGCTACTATAATATCCTGCATCATGTAGTGCACGTTTTCTAAAAAATCCGATAGGACCAGGAATAATATTAACCATTTTTAAAAAACCTTGAGCACTACGTGCTAAATTTAAACCTTCTATATATTCAAGCGCCTGCAAATCACTTAAAAACTTTTTCCTATTCATTACTTTTACGTATCCGGCTACAGCACCTATTGCAGGATCAATAAAGTGACGTATTCCCATCTTTAATGCTTCTGTAGATAGTTGTGAATCACCGTCAACACATAAAACGAATTCAGCTTCCGAATATTGAATTCCTGCATTAAGCGCTTTTGATTTTCCGCCGTTTGGTTTATTAATAAGGGATACTTTTACTAATGAATATGTTCCTTGTCTATATCCGACTAATGTTTCTGCAACTTCCATTGTGTTATCTGTAGAACCGTCATTAACAATAATTATTTCATAACTTGGGTAATCGAGATTTACAATCGATTCTACTGAATCCTTTAGCACTATACCTTCATTATAAACAGGCATTATTATACTTATAAATGGGTAAAAAGGCTCGGGTTCTTCTACAGTATATTTTGTAATTTGAAGATACGCAAGAATCATAATAGAAAAATAACGAAATAGCAATTGGAATAAAAATAGCTTTAAAGCAACTAACGATGCATACACAACTAAACCGCTAAACGAAAGTACGGTATAAGGTAAGGTTATTATAATTACAACCAAAAAGAAGACGGTTAATAAGCCTGTTACAATCATCATTCTTATTTTTTCTCGTTCTTCATTCCTTTTAGGAGGCTCAATCTCTTGATTATCTAATAAAATTTGATGCCTTTCGTTCATCTATTGTATTCCTTTTTTCAAAAAAATATTTATAAAGTATTGTTAAAATAATAATTTATATTGATTAATTAAAGTGAAATAATAAAATTATTATGTAAATTGTTTTATTTCAAATTATAATCATAAAACTGTCCAAAAAGCAGTGATTAAAAAAGCATTGGAATTATATCCGTCTCCTTCTCTTACAGAACTGCCTAAAAATGTATATGCACTAATTAATAGTCTATCATAAACTTTATAACTTGCTTGTGCAAAAACCTCTCTTAAAATATAATCACTTCTTGGTACATAACCAATTTTTGCCCCAACTAATGCATCCCAATCTTTATCTTTATAAAATGTCCATTCACCCCATAAGCTGTGACTATCAATATTTTGTGGCGAGTAATATAATGTATAATTCCTTTCATACTTAAAATCGCTAAATAAATATTCATATCCCACAATTAGATCGGGCATAAAATATTTCCCTATTCGGAATTGAAAATTATTACCTAAATTATCACCTACGTAAGCAAATTTATTATTCCCTAAATCAACTTGAGAACTTCCTGCATAAAGTAATTGATAGTATGAAGAAACTTTTAATCCGCTTACAAATTCAATTGATCCTTCTAATTTAAGACTTTGAGCCGTTAATCGCGTTCCGACTAAATACGGAGAGTAAAGTATAGTTATTCCGTCAGATTTTGAGTAGTTTACCGATACATTTATTTTTTTCTTTTTATTCTCATATTTAATTATACAGTCAATTGTAGGGCTATTAAAGTAGTAAGTGCTTTGAATTTTTCCTACACTTACACCAAACAATGTATTTTCAAAAGGTTTTACATAAATATTTCCTTTTAGAGAAGTAAAATATATTCGCGAATACTCTCCCCCAACAGAACCGCGAGTCCAAGTTAAACCGCCGAATAAAAACTTTGTTACGCTGGTTTCTAAAGTAAAACCACCGTAATAGTAGTCAAAATTTAAGTTATCATTAAAATAATACGCTGTCGGAGATACTAATAAATAAGAAAATGTATAATAAGCCAAGGATTTTACATTACTCCAAATTCCCGGTTTTTCAGGTTCTTCAGGTAACCAACTCAATCGTTTTTCTATATAATATGATTCAGGTGCAGTAGTAAGTATAGATTCATAAACAACTTTTGCCGAGTCGTACATATGATTGCTTACATAAGAATCTCCTAAATATAATTTTAGCTCAACATCATCAGGATATTCTTGTGTCAATTTTGTAAACTCTTGTAAAGCGCGTACCGAGTCTTTTGCCCAGAATATTACTTTTGCTCTAATAATATCTATTTCAGGATCATAATTTTCGTTTAAAATTTCATCATAAAGTGAAATTGCACTATTAAAATCTTCTAAACAAACATACGTATCCGCCATGTTTAATTTTGTAATAGTGTTTGGTTTTCTTTTGGCTGTATATTGTAAATAATACTCGATTGCTTTATCACACTCTTTTGCAATGGCATAATTATCTGCCATAGTTAATAATTCCAAATCTTTTTCTTCTTCAACCCTAAGAGCATGTAAATCCAACATGTTTTTTAAATCTTGGGCTTCGGTATTATCTGATTGAATTGCAAGGGCTTTTTCCGAGTACATTTTTGAATTTTCATAGTCCTCTGCTTGAAAAGAAAGTGTTCCCATCGTAATAATTGCTGTTAGATTATTGGGCTCCTTATTTAATACAAAATTCAAATGTTCTCTTGCCTCGTCTAACCCAACATTACTCCATGTTAATAGTTGACCTGCTAAAAGATGATATTTTGTTGAATCACCATTATCCTGAATAACTTGATTAATTTGTGAGATCGCTTCGTCAAAATTTCTATCATAGCCTAAATATTTAGCAAAATAGTATCTTATTTCATAATCATCAGGCTTTAATTCCAAGTACTCCCGTAATATTTCATTAGCGTCTGTATAATTTTCAGTTCCGGCATAGTTTTGTGCAAGCATTAAAACTGCAGCTCTATTTTCCGGATTTTCCGAAATAAGTTTTTGATTTTTTTCAACCTCATTTGCAAAAAAGTTGGCTTTCATGTCATCAACTTGCTTCTTTAAAGCTATATATTTCTCGTTATTTTGTTCAGTTCCTTCAAGAGCAATAAGTTGTTGATCCGCTTCTTCATACCTATTTTCTTTAATTAATTCTTCAATTAGATTATATCTTGAATTAATATCGTCAGGATTCTTTTTTATTAAACGGTAATATCTATCAATCGGATATTCTTTTTCAAATGATCTTGGTCTGTATTGTGTTAAGTATGCTTCATTATTAACTATATCAAGTCCGTCCTCAGCTTCTTTAAAAAAAGGTTTAAAACTTAGAGCTGTTTCAAAAGCATGCTTTGCTATTGAATATTTACCTAACCAAAGCGTAAAATAACCGTATCTACTCCAAAGTCTCCAATCAGTTGGATACCTTTCGACATAAATTTTAAGAATCCTTTCCCCTTTTACAATATTTTTTGTTTTACTATTAATTTCTGTATATCTTATTATTTCATCTGGTGAAGCATCTTTATCTCTTTTTAAGTATTCATCATACCAATTTTCGGCCGTTTGCCATTCTTCAAGATTTCGGTATGCTTTTCCAATTTCTAAATAATTAACCGGATTATTTGCGTTTATGGCTATTTCTCTTTTATATCCCTCAATCCTTTTATAAAGTATTTTTTTAAAATCTTCCCAAGCTTTGTTTAAATCATTGCTGATTGCTGAATTTTTAGGTTCTAATTTTAATGCTCTTCTATAATCTAAAATAGCATATTGATATTCCCCTCTTTGTTCGTAACAACGAGCTCGTAAATGATATCCGTCAGCTAAACGGGGATTTGCAGTAATGTATTTATTTAATTGACTTATAGCTTCTCCATATTTACCGTTATGAATTTGCACCAATGCAAGGCGTTTATATACCTTGCTATCTTGCTGTGCATTAATGCAGTGCAAATTGATAATTAAAAATGTAAATAAAAAGAAATATAAAATTTTCATTTGAAAATACTTTTTAGGGTTGTGAATTTATTTTTTGATTGTTCGTCAGATTTAATTTTATTAAGAACAAAATCTGCATTTTCAATCTCGTCATTAGAGTTAATAATGCTAAATTCAATTAAATCTGAAATAGCATTAATATAATCCGCTTGTTTACTCGGAAAATAATTTCGTATTTCCGAAAAAATATTTTCAATCTTGTTGTTGGAAGGTCTAATAATAAGAATAATTATTTTATTTTCAATTTTGCATATTTTATCTTTTCTATCAGTTACCGACGAAACAGCCGCTTGTAGCTGTTCCATATCTAATAGTCCTTTTAACTTGGCTGAAGGATCTAATTTTAGAGTCAAAATTTTAAATGCTTGTCCCGTGCTTTTATATAAAGCAATTTGATTATTTAGTATTAAAGAAAAATCATTTAAATCATAAAGATTTATAGGTTCATACTTTGGTAAAGTAGTCTCAGATGCTATATCGGATTGTATTTTATTTAATTTTGCAAAATCTACTTCAAATTTGTCTGTTTTTCCTTGTTCGTTATCTGTTTCTTGTAATCCTTTTTTAGATGCATTACTTTCGGATTCCACAGTTCCTTTCTTTTCATTATCTGATAAGCTTTGTTCTTCAACAATAGAATCAATAGCTTCAACATAAACACCGTGTTTAGGTCTAATGGTATATTCTTCCGTGAACTGTCCTTCAGTATGACCAACATTAGGTGTAATTACAATTTTCCCTCCGTAAAATAAATTTAATTTTGTCGGACTTTTCTTTAAATAAACTAAACCTGTAACATTACTTGCAATAACATCAATAATTGCTTCTGAACGTTTTGCTGCTGGTTCGGAAACAACAAAAAAGCTTGAAATGTCTTTATCTTCAATTTCTTCTAAAGTTTGTAAAAATACTGATTGTAAGTAATTTAAATCGCTGAAGCCTAAATAAGGAGTCAATTCGTCGAATACTATTCTCTGTGGATAATATGCTCTATATTCTTTTACTACACCTACAATATCTCTAATAAACTCTCCCAATACTTCATCAGGATTCCTATACTCACTTAAATCACTCGGTGGGGCTACTCTAACCACAATAATTTTGTTATTATTCATATATTTTTGAATATCAAAATCAATGGAAGCAGCTTGAATAATTAGATCTTTAGGACGCATATTAGTGAAATATAAACAAACCTGGTCGGACATGGCTGTTTCTCTTGCAAACTGCAAAGATAATAAAGTCCTGCCTGATTTTCTTTGACCGATAATTAAATAACTACCGCCTTTATAAATACCCCCCCATTTTTTGTCTATTAATTTTAATCCGGAAGGTATTAAATTTATTGTCCTACTCATAATTACACCAATTTTTTTATTTTATGATCAAATAATATGCCAATTCAGTAGCGAGGAATATTATCTTTAATTAGCTAATATTCACTTAATATTTATAGTATTAATCTAAAAAAACATGCTCCCATTGCAAATATAACACGCATACAGATTATAATAACAATGGGGTTGTTTCAAATAATTTTAAATTCTCAAAATGATACAACTTAACGTTTACAATAATAACCATATACAAAAATTGCCGTAGCATTAGAAACAATAGTAGGTTCGTTAGTTATATAGTCGTTTTTATCATCTCTATAATAAGCTTCATCAGTTTGAAAATGTTTATATTTATCGTATGTATCAAATTTTATTTTATAATTATCCAAAAAGGCTTTACCAATTGGACCGGCAGCTAACGCACCCGGCAAATACTTTTTTATATGACCGATTTGGTGATGGAAGCTTTTGGTATAGTTTGTTCCAATTTTAGAAATAAAGCTAATGCCCCAAGGATTTTTTCCAAGTACGTAGTTTCTTTGAGCGACATTTAACGAGTCAAATTGTACTGAACCTGTTAATTTTTTATATAATATGGCCTGTAAAGAAATACCGAGTAAAGTATTAGTTGTACCCCAAGTATAAGCAGCCCCTTCTGAAAATAGCTTTCCGCTTTTTGTCGTGTTAAAACCAACTAAATTATTATAGATGTATTCCGAATATTTCGAATCATACTTTGCTAATCTAAAATTAGCCAAAGAATTTATATCTCCCCAGCTCCACCAATAATCACTTCCTGCTTTATCGGCAAAAATTTTAGCATCTGAAAGTAATTCAGTTCTACCGGTCGAAATAAACAACTCTACTGCACCAAGCGCCAATTTCCCTAAATAATTCTTATCTATGTACATTCCAGTTCCGCTGCTATCTACATCAGGAACCGATTTATAAATTGAATAAAGATTTTCGGCTTTTGTTAAGCATGTATTAGCAAATTCAGGGTAATTTATTCTTTCCGTCCATATTCTTGCAGCAATAGACATAGTTGCAACATAAATGCCTATCAAGTTTTTGCCTATTCCAACAAATCCCGGTCTATCATATTCTAAAACGTCATTTTCGGGTAATCTCCACCCAACTTGTTGATCTTGCCAGCCTTGAACTTGAGTAATTAACTTATCTGATGTATAGTTAGCACGCAATAGCCAATCTAATCCTATTTTTGCCTCCTCAAGTATATCCGGAACTCCGTTTTTATTATAGTCAAACTCAAATTTATCGGGACTAAGCTCATACGAAAATAATAACATATAAGTAGTATAAGCGGTAGTATTTACAAATTTTGTATAATCCCCGGCATCATGCCATCCGCCGGTAGCATCCACGGTACTAACAATAGTATCTTTACCTAAAATTAATTTAGAGACATCAGCTTTATGGCAAACCGCATGATAAATTGGTTCTGTATAACCGCACCGCTGAACTTTATAAAACTGGAGGAGTGAATCAACCACCTTGTTATAAATTAAATCACCTATTTCAAATGTAAATGATTTAACCCCGTTGCACTCAACGTAGTATTTCCCTTTTGTTTTAAGGGTGCTAAAATCAAACTGATAAGAATACTTGAACTCACCATATTTGCCGAGTGAAGCAGATAATTTAGTCTTATAAATCTCATCATTATTTGAAGATTTTATACTAACTATTGTATTATCTAAAAATTCGTTTGAGATAATAACACCGCTTTTATAATCGTTTGGTAAATATCCCACTTGATCAATTCTTATATGTATATCTTTTTTAATCGAATTTTCTGATGCTGAATTACAAGTTAGCAAAATTAGCGGAATAAACAATAGCAAATAATTAAAGTGAATTTTCATAATATTCTTTGCTTTTTAATAAAAATAGGAGCTAAAACATTCATTGTTCTAACTCCTTTTATAAACAATAAGTTCTATTTTTTTATTATACCGATTCCGGGTCTATCAAATAGTGTTATTTTACCGTCAATAACTTTAGTTCCTTCATAAGGATCATTTGAAATTAGCAGATTGCCGTCTAAATCAGCCCACTCCACAAGTGGTGATAGTTGAGCGGCAGCAGCAATTGCACATGAAGTTTCCGTCATGCAACCAATCATTAACCTCATTCCTAATGCTTTAGCAAGCGTAAACATTTTATGAGCTTCTCTCATCCCGGTACATTTCATAAGCTTAACGTTAATTCCTGAATAAACGCCATATGCTTTTCTAACATCTTCAAGTCGTTGAACGGATTCATCTCCGATAGTTGGTAAAGGGCTATGCTCGGTTAACCATGCCATATCATCAATTTGTTCTTTAGGCATAGGTTGCTCAACAAAAACAATTCCTTTCTCTTTTAACCAATGAATCATTTCAAGAGCAAATTGTTTATCTTTCCAACCTTGGTTTACGTCAACCGTCAAAGGTTTGTTGGTAACCGATCGAATTGTTTCAATCATCTCTTTATCGGTTTCACGACCTAATTTAACTTTTAGCACTTTGTACTCATCTGCTTCTTTTACTTTTTGTCTAACAACCTCCGGAGTATCAATTCCGATAGTATATGTAGTTAATGGAGTTTTATTTTTATCAAGACCCCAAATTTTATACCACGGTTGATTCATAATCTTACCTAAAAGATCATGTAAAGCAATGTCAACAGATGCTTTTGCTGCGGGGTTTTTAGCAGCTATCGAATCAACATACTCTAAAATATTATCCAAATCAAACGGATCGTTAAATTGAGATAAATCAACTTTTGATAAGAAATTTGCAACGGTCTCGTGCGATTCCCCAAGATACGGAGGCATTGAAGCTTCCCCATAACCTATTATTCCTTCCCATTCAATTGTGGTTAACATTACAGGAGTTGTTGTTCTGGAAGATGTTGCAATCGTAAATACATGTTTTAAATCTAAAGTATAAGGTTGATATGATAATTTCATTTTTGAGTTTCCGTTGTTTTTTGCAAAAAGTTTTGAATTTGTCATCGGTATCATTAATGCACCGGTAAATAAACCGGCACTTTTCATAAAATCACGCCTATTCATTGTCATTAAATAATTCTCCTTTATATTGACCGAAGTTTTTTAGTGTGTATATTCCATTTTTATCAAGTGAACTTAAAATACGTTTTGCACGAATGAATTGTTTTAATCGATATTCATTAAAGTTCGGCTTATTTTTATCAAAGCTATCAATACTAATTTCACCTGCCGAGTGAATAAAATCCAAATTGCCGATATAAATTGCAACATGCGTAATTTTTTCGGGTAAAGTATCCGTAGCTTTCCTTCCGAAAAATAATAAATCTCCTGGTTTGCAATTTTCAAAACCATTCTTTGTATCTACTAAATCTCCGGTTAATACTTGTTGTGAGGCGTCTCGTTGTAAAAGTACTCCGTTCATATAATATACGGTTTTGGAAAAACCGCTACAATCCATTGCCTTTGCTGATGTTCCCCCCCAAAAATATGGCATTCCGATAAATTTGTACGCAGTTTCTAAAATAGAATTTTCGGTTGGTGCTGTTTCTTTTAACCATTTAGAAAAGATTTTACAGTTCTCCTCCTCAATATATCCAATTCTACCGTTTGGATATTCAACTTTAACAAATGAATTTTCCTTTCCGACGTATTTTAATAGGTCTCCTAAAACAATATCGCTTACTCTGCGCGATTTAATATCGCAAGAAGAATAAACGAAACTAAATTCGTTTGTATATATAACTTTTTCCGCTGAAATCCAATTGTTAACAGTTTGCAAATCCATTAATGTAATTCCGTCTTGATCGACCCAACCAATATAACCATCCGGAGTTTGAACTTGGTACCATCCGTCCCTTTTATTAAAAACTTTTACGGCCGTCCCCAATAATGATTGTGTTGCCATTTCTGCGGCATGATCGGGGCTTACTCTTAAGTTGGCAACAGATAAATTGACAACGCCAAATCGATTTTCACCTAATATTTTTGCGGGTAAAATACTAACTTCTATTCGAAATTTGATATTTAGCTTATTTAATTCCTTGGCTAATTCATCATTTACTATTTTAATGTTGGTTTCACCTTTAATAACAAAAATGTTATTTACTGTTTCCGCTTCCAAATTAAAAATCGAAGTTCGTTTATCGGGGGCATATTGTTCTTTCAGTTTTAACAAAACGCTCTTCACTCTGTCCATCTCGTTTTTCTCCGCATAAATTAAAGATACTGATAACATAAAAATCATAAAACAAATAAATAAATATCTTTGCATAAAATCTCGTTAATTATTATAAAAAAATATTATCAAGAATTTAATTTACTAAAATTCTTAAAACAATAACATACCTTTTTTGAAAAAAATAAAATTTTATTATATTATTGAA
>CALGLM010000326.1 GCA_937930275.1 uncultured Ignavibacteria bacterium | reverse complement strand
GGGGCACACTTTAAACACAGCTTAAAACATAAGCAAATGATTAATTTGTAGTATATTTATTAACCATAATTTATAAAAACAAGTTAGATTAAATTTTCAAACAACTATATAACAAATTTAACTTCACAAAAAAAAACAGCTAATTTACTATATTGTCCTTATATAAAAAAGTAAAATAGTCAATTACTTCATTGGCTATATCAAATGACGATATTCCTACAGGTACTTCATTTCTTATTCTATTGGCAATTTCCAATCTTATTTTAGCCAATACGTCAGCTTTTTTATAGAAGCTGTCAATTTTTAATTTTTCGTTTAGCACACCTTCAAGTAATTCAATTACTATTTGTTTAATATTATTATATTCTTTTTTTGTCAGTCTTTTTTTTGTTGAAATTTTTGAGCATATTTTTTCATATACAACAAACTGTACCCCTGTTAATCCTTCAGCTATTGCACGTTTTTCATCTTCAGTTATTTGTTCATTTATTTTAATAATTTCTTCAAATGCTTTTTTTATTGTTTTTTCATCTTTGCTTTTGTTGTATCTTTCAATTATTTCATTATATTTCTTTAAATAATCCCCCTGAAAGGGATTTCTTTGTAATAATTCTTCTATTCTTTTTTCAATGGTCTTACCAACTTTTGTAAATACTAAGTTTTTATACATACTTTTATTGAACATTAGCAGTAAAGCTTCATAGTTTAAACCACCTAAATCGGTTTTTATTCCTTCTTTAACATCCGGGGATTCTTTAATAATAATGCTTTCATCAACCAACGTTTGTAAATCTTGCATTAAATTATTTATATTGTTCGGTTCTATATGTGCTAAGTATGTTTCATAAATCTTTTTAATATTTTTACATTCCGTTTTATATTTTTCAATTGAAGGATGAGGAACTAATGCCGTAAATTTATTATAAACATTATTGCTTAAAACCCTAAATTCCGCTTTTATTTTATCATTTGTACAAATTAGATTTACGGTTTCGTATAATTGGTTTAGATCTAAACCCTTAACAAGTATGTTTTTTATTGAATGATTGTTCTTTTCAAAAAAAGTATAATATTTTTTTATCGATAGATTTAGTTCTTTCTCTAATTTTTCAATTTTTTCTAATGGATTCACATCTTTTATATCTTCTTTTTCTTTGTTTTTGTTTACGGCATAAATACCCAAAGCTTTAAGTAGGTTAATATAGGAATCTACATAATCAATAATTAGTCCGTTATTTTTTTCTTTATATATTCTATTTGCCCTTGCAATAGTTTGCATTAAAGCATGACCTGTCAAAGGTTTATCAATGTAAACTGTTGATAACGATGGTACATCAAAACCTGTTATCCACATACTGCATACTATAGCCAAGCGAAAAGGATGTTCAGGGTTTTTAAATTCTTCTTCAAGGTTTCGTCCAACCAATGATTTTCTATAACTTGTTATGTCAAAATTTTGTCGTTTAAACTTAGTAACTTCACTTTTATCTTCGCTAATAATTACTAAAATTTCTGTTTCTGACAACCATTTCAGAACATCATTTTTTTCACTTAATTCTTGCTCATCTTTTGCGTACTTAATTTCTTCTTTTACCTCTTCCAAATAAATTGCCCAATGTTGCTTTATCAAGCTATACATCTTAAATGCTGTTAATTTATCAATACACACCAACATTCCCTTACCGTTAAAGCCTCTATTATTGAAATGCCACACAATATCTTTTGCTATTGATTCTAACCTTTTTTTTGCGGTCATAACCGGGTATGCTTTATAATAGGCACGTGAGACCTTCCATTTTTCTTCAAGAGTAAGATTTGCTTTCTCAATTTTTTCTTTAATTTGTTTGTTTAATTTAGGGTTTATAATCCCCAATAATTCCCCTCTGTTTTCATAATATAAAGGTACGGTACATTTATCATTTATCGAATCTTTAAAATTATATATAGAAACATAATCACCAAATACTTCTTTTGTTATCTCCGCTTCCCCCTTTATTATTGGCGTACCGGTAAACCCAATAAATGATGCATTGGGTAGTGCAGTACGCATATTTAATGCTAACAAGCCGTTCTGCGTTCTATGTGCTTCATCGCTAATTACAATAATATTTTCTCTATCTGTAATTACTTTATTATCAACAAATTTATGAATTAACGTAAATACAAAACTTTTATTTTCTTTTAATAATTTTTGTAAATGGTTACTGTTTTTTGCCTGTACATTAGATATAGTAATTATACCGGTACTTTTAAAACCGGCATAAATTTGCCTATCTAATTCTTCACGATCGGTAACTATTACAAAACTATAATTATTACTAATTTTTCTAAATATTTTTTTGCAAAAGAAAACCATTGAGTAAGTCTTACCGCTTCCTTGCGTATGCCAAAACACACCCAATTTCTTTTTATCACTCTCGTTTTCCTTAAATGCTTTTATTGCTTTATTAACACCCAAAAATTGATGATTGCGCGCGATTAATTTTAGTAGGTTTCCCGCTTGAGTTGTATATAAAATGAAGTTTTCAAAAAAATCCATAAATCGGTTTTTTTCACAAACACCTTTAAGCACCGTTTCTAAACTTACCTTACCTTTTTCGTTTTCTTCTATTCTTTTCCATTCATAAAAATGTTCGTATCTGCTTGTAAGCGAACCAATTTTTGTATCAATACCGTTACTTAATATTATAAATGCATTATAATAAAATAAATTGGGTACATTTTCTTTATAATTTGCCAAGTTATCAAAATAAGCTTTTTGTAAATTTACATTTGGTGCTTTTAATTCAATAAATAATAAAGGTATTCCGTTTACAAAACCCAATATATCGGGTATTGCTTCATGTCCGTCTTTTTCAATTCGCATTTGGCTTACAGCCAAAAATTTATTTTTTTCGGGGTTATCAAAATCAAATAATTTTACAAAGACTTTTTTATTTGGTTTACCCGGTGTTTCTTCATAAGTTATTTCCAAGCTTTTTGTTAACACTTCATAAATTTCTTTATTAATTACTTCCAAGTTTTTAAAAGTGTCAAACTTATTTATTTCTTCATATGCTTTATCAATAGCTTTTTGCGGTAATTTTGGGTTTAAACTTTTAATTGCTTCTTCAAATTTATCTTTTAGTATTACTTCTTTTTTGCTTTTTCTTCCTATTAAACCGTCTTTTTCGTTTTCGTTTACAATAAATATATCCCAATCTAAATCTTTAAATATTTTTAATGCCGGTTTTTCAACCATTATTTTTTCACTAAACTTCTTTTCCATTTTATACCTCAATTTCTCCGCTCATTAGTTTTGGTAATAATAAATCTCGTGCCTGCATCAACTTAATAACTTGCTTTTCTAATAGAAATATTTTATTAAAGTTATTAATTACCAATTCATAAAACATATGTATTGTGTTCACTTTTGGTATTATTAATAAAATATTCGAGAATTTATTTTTATTCACATTATGCATCGTCGCACCATTACTTCCTAAGCCCTCTAATTTTAATTTTATGCTTTTCATATAAAAATATAAAAAATATACGTATTCTTTTTGAAAAGGAATAATTGCATTGATCTGCTGATTTGTTTGTGAATAACACGAGGTTAATGCAACTATTCCAACTGAACCAATACAGCTAACCAATATTGTATTGGGAGGTAACGTATTATTTGATTGAATTGATAGTCCTTTTTCGCTTAAAGTTACGGATGTGTTTATTATATAAACTTTATTATGCATATCTGGTATCCTAATAAACGGTACATCTCCACCAAAGTAATCTTCATTATTTGTATCTGGTGTTTTACCTGTTATTATTTTCCCAATTTCTTTCAATTGGATTTTCCCCCACCCTTCCGGTAGTCCATTTACAAATTTTGTATTTTCATATCCGGGAAACTTAAAATTTACGAACCACTCCTTATAAATTAATTGTGCAGCTTCTTCAAGCAGTTTAATTCTACGGAGATTGTTCTCTATTAAGTCATCATACGCCGAAAGAATTGAGGCAATTTTGCGCTGAACTCTGAGTGGAACTTTCTGAACTAAAATATTTTCAACAACTCTCTTATCTGCTCTCTGCCGACCGGAAGCACCAACCATACTTTTAATTGCTGGTTGACGAATGGTTTCAGTTTTTGCCATATAATAAACAAAATCAGGATCGGATATATTATCTTTAGCGCGAAAAACGAAAAATTCAGTTGAACCAAACCCGATTTCGTTTTTCAAATTTTTGATTTTTGCGATTTTCCCATCCTCGAGACATGGTGTTATCCTAGCAAAAATTGTATCTCCGTCACAAAATTTTGTTCCACCACCAGTATATATTTTTTCTTCGGGATAAAGTACATGTTTTATGCCTCCATCAACTATGTCCATGGGAATAAAACTATATTTAGCTCCTTTTGCTAAAAGAACTTTTGGAGAAATATCGCAAAAATCACTCCATTTAATCTTTTCCCAACTCATAACCCCAAATCCAAAAAATTAGCGGAAATAGTTTTTGCAAGTTCGGCAGCTTCATTATTTAATATTTCCAACTCCAAATGAATTTCTTTTAATCGTTCGGCAAAATCAAAATCATCTTCTTTTTTAGGAGTTAGACCTACATATCTTCCGGGTGTTAAACTAAAGTCGTTTTCTTCTATTTCTTTTCTTGTTACAATTTTACATAACCCGGGTACGTCTTTATAAACTGCATCGGGAAACTTTTCTTGTAGCCACTCAATTTGATTTAATAAGTATTTTAATAATTCAATCAATTCAATAAAATCTGTTTTTGAATTACCAAGAATTGCTCTTTTTTCTCTAACTGTTTTAACTTTCCAGTCAGCAGGTACAAGTTTTTTATCTTTAATTTTTGTGTTGTTTTTAATAATTTCATCAATCAATTCAAAAATATATTTAAATTCTTTTTCTACCGCTTTTTTTAATTTTTCACATTCGTTATAAACAGTTAAATAATTTTTATATTTTCCCTTTTGTAATTTATTTGCATTATCCAAATCAACATTACTTGTTATTTTATAAGACGCAATTTTTATAAACTCGGTTAAAAATGAATCCAAGTAATTTTTACTTTCGTCTTTTTCAAAAGTTATTAACTTATTTTTGTACGCCGGGTGTATTATTGCATAATTGAAAATTTTGTTTTTATATTCTTCATAATTTTCTTTATAAAAATTATAAGTTTCTTCAACTTGGTTGAATAATTCTTTTAATCTATCAAAATAATTGCTAACGGTATTTATTAACGCAAATTCGTTTTTTCTAAACAATTCAACAATTGTAGATAAATTGATAATTTGTTCATCGCTAAAATCGTTAATTTTTCTTGTAACAACTCTATAAATTTCTCTTGCGTCAATCATTAAAGTATGTTCTTTAAAGTAATCCTCCCGTTCGTTTTTTCTGTTAAAAAACCATAACATACAAGGCAACGAAACGGTATAAAAAAAGTTTGAACGTATTGAAATCATAACTTCAACCGCACCGGTTTCCACTAACAATTTTATAATATCTTTCTCGCTATAACCGGCATCCGAAGCCGAAGAAGCCATAACAAATCCGGCTCTACCGTTTTCGTTTAAGTATTTATAAAAGTATTGAATCCATAAATAGTTTGCATTATCGTTTTTAGGTAATTTTTTCTTTTTATCAACTACAATTAATCTATTTTCTTTGTTTAATATTTCATCACTTAAGTCAACTTTATTTACATTAAAAGGAGGGTTAGCCATAACAAAATCACACTGCTCAACAAGTTTATGGGCATCTTCGCTATAAGTATTTGCTTCTTTAATATCTCCGTTTAGACTATGTATTGCCAAATTCATTTTTGCAATTTTTGTGTTAATTGTAGTTTTTTCTTGTCCGTAAATAGTAAGTGTTTCGCTTGGGTCATAACCGAGTTTTTCAATAAAATGACCGGATTGAACAAACATTCCTGCCGAACCGCAAGCCGGGTCCAAAATTATACCTCTTTCGGGTTTAATTATTTCTACAATTAATTTTACTAAAGCAACCGGCGTAAAAAATTCACCACCTTCTTGTGCACTTGTTTTAGCAAATTCATTCAAAAAATATTCATAAATTAACCCAAATTTATCTCCTTTAATTTTGTTTATCTCGTCACCGTCAAAAATTCTAAACATTTCAATTAATAATTTATCTTCTAAAATTTCATAATTTTTTGGTAAAACATTTAATAAATATTTTTCATTATCTTTTATATTATTTTCTTCAATCAGTTTCATTGCATTGTTAATAGCTTCCCCAATTTTTATGTTATTGTTAGCGGGCAAACTTTTTATATAGTCAAAACTTGCTTCGGGGGGCAAATATAATGATTTGTGGGCTTGTACATAAGTTTTTTGATATTCAATCCTTTCTTCATGCAAATTTAAACCTTTATAGCTATCATCATCATTTTCAAGCTTATTAGTAATTATCTTAAATTTTTCTGTAAAAAACTTTAAGAATAAAATACCCAATATGGGCATAAAGTATTCATTGGCGTTTAATTTTGAATTGGCACGTAAATTATCCGCCATTTCCCATAGTTTTTTTTCAATCTCGTTAATATCTTTTTGCATTATTTTTCCTTATAAAACCAAACGTTACAAAAATATTAAAACTATTATAATTATCAAAATTTAATCCTTTTTTTTCCCCTTAATTATTTCGCCGGAAATCCTTATATTTATATCTGTTTTAATATTTTACGAGTATATGATTATGAAAAAGTTACTATTTTTATGTTTTGTTCTATTTGTTAGTTTAAACGTTAATTATGCCCAAACAATAGTAATTAACGAAATACTTGCCTCCAATAACAATGTTAACACAGACCCGGATTATAACGAATACGGCGATTGGGTTGAATTATACAACAGCACAAATTCCGATATAAATATTAAGGGCTATTCAATTACGGACGATAAAACGAATACGACAAAATATAAATTTACAATCGATATAATTATTCCGGCTAAAGGATATAAGCTTATTTGGACTGATGACCATAATACCGGTATTCACGCAAATTTTAAACTTTCGGCAAGCGGCGAGTATCTTGGTATTTACAATTCAAGCAATCAATTGTTGGATAGTTTAACTTTCCCCGTACAACAACCTAATATATCTTATGGCTGTTATCCCGATGCTTCAAAACCATATTTGTATTTTTACCCACCTACACCTGAAGCCCAAAACTCCGAACTATCAATTTTTAACAGAGTCACTTCTCCGGAGTTTTCGTTAGACGGAGGATTTTACAACGGTCAACAAACTGTTACAATTACGTGCAGCGAGCCCGGCAGTAAAATATACTACACAAATGACGGACACACTCCTACAACAAATGACAACCTTTATCAAGCTCCTATTTCGGTAAATAGCACAATTGTTATTAAAGCAATTGCAGTAAAAGAAGGATACTTGAAAAGTAAAATTGTTACAAAAAGTTATTTTATAGATGAGCAAATTAATTTACCCGTTATTTCAATATCTACTGACCCTGAAAACTTTTTTAGCGATACTTCCGGTATTTATGTTATAGGAACTAACGGAATAACCGCCAACTGCAGCACTGCACCAAGAAATTGGAACCAAGATTGGGAAAGACCGATTACTATTGAATTTTTTGAAAAAGACAAGTCAAAAGCTTTTTGTGTAGATGCCGGAGTAAAAATTTACGGGGGCTGTACACGCTTGTATGCTCAAAAATCATTAGCTTTTTATTTTAGGGATAGTTACGGATATAAAAAATTAAGCTACAGATTATTCCCCGAATTGCCCATAACCGAATACAACAATTTTATTTTAAGAAGTTCCGGACAAGATTGGTGGCGTACTATGTTTAGGGATGCTTTTGTGCAAACCGTAATTAGGCACAATATGGATGTAGATAATCAGGCATATCGTCCTTCGGTACTGTTTTTAAATGGCGAGTACTGGGGAATACATAATATACGCGAAAAACTTAACGAACATTACGTTGAAGAACATTACCAAATTCCCGAAAATAATATCGATTTAATTGAATATAGTAAAGGAATTACCGCAAATGTCGGCGATAAAATTGCTTATGACGCAATGATGAGTTATTTACAAAACAACAATTTTGCTGATTCGTCTAAATATGAATATATCTCAAGCATTTTAGATATAAATTCGTTTATAGATTATTATATTTGTCAAATATACGGCGCCAATGCCGATTGGCCCGGGAGCAATACAAAATTATGGCACGCAAAAGATAACAGCGTTAAATGGCGCTTTATGGTTTATGATACCGATTTTACATTCGGCGGAAATTCAAACGGGCAGTATAACAGTAATACATTGGTATTGGCAACATCGGGAACATCAACAACGTATCCAAATCCAACTTGGTCAACTTTAATGATTCGAAGATTGC
>CALGLM010000325.1 GCA_937930275.1 uncultured Ignavibacteria bacterium | reverse complement strand
GTTATTCATATAACTTAAGTTTCCAAGTTCAAAGAAACATGGCTCGCGGTTTATCAATTAATGCCGGTTATGTTTATGGTAAAGCTATGGATCAAAATAGTGTTGCTTCATCACAAGCTAAATCGCAAATTAGATATAACCCGATTGATAACGATCCGAACAATCCGGAATTAACTACTTCATTGTATGAAGTTCAACATCGTATATTTGGTTCAGTTTCTTATACAGAAGAATTCTTAGCAGGTGCTCCAACAACATTATCATTATATTTTAACGGTCAAAGCGGTCAGCCTTTCTCATTTGTAGTATATGGTGACGTAAATAATGACGGTTTTGATTGGAACGATTTATTCTACATTCCTAAAGATAGAAACGATATTCAATTAGGTACTCTTTCAGGCGGAGTATATACACCTAACGAAACATGGTTAGATGCTTTAGATCAATTTATTAAAAATAATGAATACTTAAATGACAATCGCGGTAAAATGTCAAAAAGAAACGGCGCACGTAACCCTTGGAGAAATATACTTGATTTAAGAATAGCTCAAGATATTCCTGACTATTTTGGATTTGGTAAATTCCAAGTTACATTAGATATATTAAACGTATTAAACTTATTAGATCCTACAGCAGGATGGGATAAGAGCGTTTATAGTACTTACGCACCGGTTAAAATGGTAGGTCGCGATAATACCGGTCGTATGGTTTATTCATTAAATACAAATAATGCAAAAGATCCTTATACTGCAGATAACATCAACTCACGTTGGGCAATGCAGTTAGGTATTAGATATTCATTCTAAGACATTGAATATTTATAGAATTAAAAACCTTCGGTTAACTCCGAAGGTTTTTTTTTGCTTAATTTTTGAATTTTTATATTAAATTATGTATTTTATAAATATAGTTAATAATAATTAATGGTAAAAATTGAATTCAAATTTTATTGAGAAGATTAAAAAGATCAAAATGGTTATTACCGATGTTGACGGGGTTTTAACGGACGGGG
>CALGLM010000324.1 GCA_937930275.1 uncultured Ignavibacteria bacterium | reverse complement strand
TACCGTCTGTCGATCTAACTCGCCACTTATATGTGTTACCGGGTATTAATTCGTTACTAAGCGTAACATATAAAGAAGTTACATTAGTAAATTGGGGAGCGGGGGAGGCAGGGAAATTAGTGTTTACTCCTTCCACATACTCTATTTCATATTTTAATCCGGTTATATAAGCACCCAAATACCAATAAAGTGTTGGTTTTACAGAATAAACGGTTGCATTATTTGTAGGATAAGATGCTATAGGCTTTATCACTGAAGGAATTGCTATAGTTTTAAATGTAGCAGCCTTTGACCATGCAGAAGGAGTAGTACCTTGTAATGAACGGACTTTCCACGAGTATGTTTTTCCTTGCAACAATGTTACTTCAAATGGGCTTCCGAAAATGTCGGAATAAGTAACATCTGTAGAATTAAGTGCTGTTGTGTCTCCTTCTTTTAATTGAATCTCGTACTTTAATCCAAAACTCGGGGCATTTAAATACCAATACAAATTTGACTTTAAGGTATAAACAGTATTATTACCTGTTGGCCAAGAAATTACCGGAACTACCGGTGTACCGTATGTCTTAAAGTTTTCTACATCCGAATAGCTTATTACTTGATTGCTGCTGTTTTTTAACCTTATCTTCCAATAATATAATACACCGGAATTTAATCCTGAAAGCGTATATATATTCGTTGTTAAGTTCTCCTTAACAATATAAGTAGTAAATGATTGATCAGTAGAGTAAAGTAAATCATATTTCATTCCTATTCCGCCTGTAGGCAACCACCAAGTTAATGTAGGATTAGGAATATAAATTTGTGTTCCTCCTATTGGGTAAGAAAGGTTTACAGTAACTTTTGCAAAAGTTGTGAACTTAAAAGCAACACTATAGTTACTTGAATAAGTATTAAATTGATTAGCTTTTACTTTCCAATAATAAGCTTTAGCATTAGTTAATCCGACAAAACTATAATAATTTGTAGTTATTCCGGTTTTTTCAAAAATAGTAGTAGAAAAATCGGATTTGTCAGATACAATTAAATCATACGATGTCGCACCTTCAACTTCATTCCATACCACTGTTGGTTCAATACTAACCGAAGTTGCATTATTTGCGGGGGAAATTAATGTCGGAGGTGCTGGCTGAACAGCAGTATTAACAACATTAACATCTACAAAGTAATTTGAATTTAAATATGATTCGGTAGGGAAGTATGCAGGCGTAAAATTATAAACACCGTTATTACCGTCAGCAACCGTAGTTAAAATTCCGTTTGTTACGGAAGTTGTTAATGCGTCATGAGTTGAGCTGTAAGCTGTATTGATATTTACAGAAACAACATAAGTTGTGTTTCCTTCAATAACTAACGGGGTTGCTAACGTTGCGGACTGCCAACCCGAAGCAGTTTCGTTCTTAAATTCTACAGAAGTTAATAGTGTGCCCGAACTACTCCATATTTTACCGATATGAATTCCGGTTTCCGAATCAACTTTGTAAAATCTAATTGTTTTAATTATTGTTTTATGAGTAGAGACAAATTTTGTCCCCAATTCATAATCGCCGTCAGTACCCACAATTTCCGGTATCTGAGTAGTAAAAATTGTTATCTGTGCAAAGTTATTCGCATAGCTTAACAATAAAGTAATTAACCCTAAAATCCATATCTTTCGGATATAGGATGAGGGTATTTTCATTTTTTCTCCTATTAGTTTGTTGGTAATTAGTTGTTTAAATTATATTAAAAACCAAATATCAAATGCAATGCCACATATAATTATGTAAAGTTCTTGCTTTATATGTTAGGGTTGTATTAAATAATTTTTTGCTGTTATTAAAATAAATTAGTACACTATAAAAAATAGTATTCCCCTCTATAATGAAGGGACACATTTTATTTCTACTTTTTTAAATTATAAATAATTGATAACGGTACTTTGAAATTTAATGCAATTATATAGGGAATTGATGACTATCTGTGTCAGATAAATTTAATTTCTCGTATTAATCGTAAATTAATATTCCTTCTTTCTAACTAATTAACGTGGGGAGTAAAGAGAATTACAGTTTAAAATTTGAATTTTGTACGGAACGTTTAATAAAGCCCAAAATAAATTTCTATTGATGTAAAATTAAAAAGACAACTTAAGTTATTATTTTATTACAGCTTAAGGTAACTATGAGGATATAAAAATGTGTTTCAAAATAAGAAAAATATTAAAATGATACAAAAAAAATCCCCTAAAAATTAGGGGATTAAAAAATTATAATACTTACTTAATCTTAAAATAAATATTAAAGAGATTTAAAATTTCTTCCTTAAACTTAAAAATATCGTAAGCATTTTCACCGATAATTAGTTTAAAGGTACGGGTATCATTTTGATAAGCCGGAAGATCATAATCTTCAGGGAGTCTAATGTGTTCAAAAACCGAGCCTTCTTCAACGGCAGGGTCATCAATAATAATTGTATAAGTGCATTTAAAGGTTAAAATATCCTTGCAAATCTTCATATTTGCATCGCGTGCAACTCTTTTAACAAAACGTGTTAACGTTTCATTTTGCTGAGCGTTTTTTAACCACTCGAGTAGGAAAGAAGCAGTACTTACAAAATTAAAAAAAGTATCACCGCTTACAACCATATCCAAATGTTCGTAATCACGAACAAGCTTGTCGTAAACGTTTCTCGGAGTCGTAAATTCATGTTTGAAAATCATGTTACACCTCGCTATTTTGTTTTATTAAAGCACCTTTAACTGATGCATTTTATCCCAAATTATGTTTTACCCAGTTTTCTAATCCTCCCGTAACAATCAATTCTTGAGCAGCTTTACCTACCGGACTAATATAATAATTTTTTTTGTTAAAGCAAATTAATGAATTAATAAAATCGATTTTTATTTTAGATTTTGTTTGAAAAGTAAGCTTTTGTGTACCGTATATGGCTTTTAAATCTGTAATTAACTCAGGTACTTCCAAAATTAAAAATCCGTTGTTAAGTGCATTACGTTTATATGTTTCGCTAAACGAACCGGCAATTACAAGTTGTATCCCCTTATATTTTAGAGCTGTTGCAGCTTGTTCACGGCTGCTTCCGGTGCCAAAGTTAAAACCACCCGCTAAAACATCCCCTTTTTTAGCGATTTCTTTAAACAAAGGATCGTAGTTTTCCATAACTACTTCTGCTTGTTGTACTGGGGTAAAGTCATCGTTATAAGTATATTTCCCCGGATAAATACCGTCTGTATTCAAATTATCTTGATAACAGAAAAGTAAGTCACCTTCCATAATTTCGGGAAATCCTTCAATTATTTTTACTTTATCAATTTTTAATTCAGGAGCTTTGCTTTCTGTAAAATTTGCAGATATATCTATCTTTTTTGTTTTAGTATTGCCGGAAATATAGCCTTTTAATGCGCTATGCGCAACAATTGCCGGAGATGCTAAATAAGCAAATGCACTTGGCGAGCCCATTCTTCCTTTAAAGTTTCTGTTGGTTGCCGAAATTCCTATCTCTCCGTCTTCAAGTAAACCCGTTCCTAAACCGATACAAGGTCCGCAGCTTGGCGGAAGCTCAATTGCACCTGCATCAAGCAAAATTTGCCAATGCCCCGATTTAACGGCTTTTTCTTTTATTTCACTGCTTGCTGCTGCAACGTAAAATTTAACATGCTGTGCAATTTTGTTTCCCTTTAAAACCTCAGCGGCTTCTATCAAATCTTCGTAGCGGCTATTAACACACGAAACCAAATATGCCTTATCAATTTTTACTTTTTTCTCTTCAATTTCGCTAACTTTAGCCATCTTTTTTACAGTATTTGGACCTGATACATATGGTTCGATTGAGGCTAAATCTATATTAATGGTTTTTGAGTAATAAGCATCCTCATCCGGTTTTAGATACTGTAATTCATTAATTAGTTCATTTATACTATTATTATTTATTCTCGGATGAATACCGTTACCGTTTTTATCGGAATTAACACCGGCTAATCCCCGTTCTTCAAGATATTCTTTCCTTTCTTTTA
>CALGLM010000323.1 GCA_937930275.1 uncultured Ignavibacteria bacterium | reverse complement strand
TTAACATTTAATTTTTCTCTTCTTATATATAGTTCCGGTATTTCTTTTTTAATTATCTCCAAATCATGTACTGATAGCGGACGGGGACCTATTAAGCTCATATTTCCCATTAATACATTAATTAATTGGGGAATTTCATCTATTCCGGTTCTTCTTAAAAATCCACCAATCGGAATAACACTTTTTGCAAAATTGGATTGTATTAACACATTGTGAATTTCTTTATTGTCATTTTTTATGTTTGGGTATAAAGTACGTAGCTTAAAAATGTTAAATGAATATTTATCTATAGTCAATCCCCTTTTCTGTACATATATAGGATTAGCTTTAGTCTGAACAAATATAATTCCCATAAATAATATTAATATCGGACTAAAAAGAATTAGCAAGCCTATTGATAATAAAATATCAAGTCCTCTTTTTATTATCGGACTAATTCCGAATACTATTTTCGCCTCATCAATTCCTTTAATTAGCTGTAAAATTGCCTGCATACTTTTTCCTTATATTAAGCAACAGTATTTGAATATGAATGTAATTTAGTTTTAATAATTAATTCTTCTTTTTCAAATGCAAGTGTGTTAAAAAACTCTTTGATACTTATATTTGTAATATTTTCGAATAATAATTCTTTCAATTCTTCTTTTTTTAATTTCTTTTTACTTATCAGTATTAAGTTTATATTATATCCCTTGTATATCCCTTTAATCTCATCAATAAGCTTATTAAAAAACTGAGTCTCTTCATTTTGGTTTTGCTGAAGCACTTTTACAAGTAGAAGTTGTTTTGCATCTGCAGCAACCAAAGCTAAATCAATAGTATATTTTCTGCTCCATATAGCTCCGTAATCGGTAAGTTTATACGGAAAGTATTTATTTATTAAATTGCTATCTGCTGTATAAATAAAAACTTCTTTAAGTAAAGAATACGCCCTTTCATATATGTAATCATCAATTTCAGTTTCAATTAACGACATTAAATTTTTGTGATCACGCATTTCAAAATAAATTTGATTTGGGTGAACAAATCTAAACCAAAAATTATCGTAAAAACTATTAATAAAGTACCTGCCGAATTTTTCTGCTGATTTTGCAGTTAAGTGAATCGGAAGTTTTCGGGTAATAATATTTTTATTGCCGCTTAATTCAATTAGATATTTCATTACTGTTGTTGCGGGCATATTAATATTAGCGGAAATCTCGGATATAGTTCTATTACCGTTGGCAATTGCTTGCAGAATCGAAAGATATGTTTTGTTTGTTTTTGAAAAATCATTTAAAATCGATTCTTTATACTCAATACCTAAAGGAGCGTAATCTGCCATTACAAGTACTTTAAATACATCTATTAATTTTGTATTCCACAAGTTATAATTGTCAATCAAGTAGTAGTATTTTGGTAATCCTCCAAATGCAATATATATTTTTATAATTTCTCCTATAGGTAAAAGAGAAGCATTATCTTTATATATATTAATAACATTTTCTAAATTAAAAGGATTAATTTTAAGCATTACTTCTTCACATCCGTATAACGGGGATGCTTTATCCTTAAAATTATTTTTTATCGAAACTAAGTTTGAGCTTATAAATAATATAAATAAATTACTTTCTTTTTTATATTTTTCAGCTAATGTTTTTAACTCATAAAATACATTCTTATCTATATTATCGAAATTATGAAATTCATCAATAGCCAAATAAAATTTTTCGTCTTTGCCTATAAAATAGAAAAACTCAAATAGCTCTTTCCAACTGTTAAAACTTGGAATAAAAGTATTTAACTTATTTAAGGTTCTTAAGTAATTTGAAATATCGTCTAATTGCTGCTTGCTATTATTGGAATTTATCGATAAATAAACCCCTTTTTTATTCTGCATGTATTGTTTTACAAATTCGGTTTTGCCTACTTTTCTGTTACCATAAATAATTGCCAAGCCGCAATTATTTTTAATTCTACCGTCAACACTTTCTAAAAATACTTTTTCGTTATCTCTGAAATAAAACTTCATAATTATGCTATTAATAATAATTATAGATATAATAATTTTGTATGCATAATAAACAAATAAATATAAAATGTCAATAGATAAATCTAAATTAATTAAATTTAAACCTGCTTTTTGGGGCTGTATCAAAAAGGGCTTATTGCAAGTTTCTGTGATAAGTTCTTGCTTTAGACAAATTGTCTTATTCCTCA
>CALGLM010000322.1 GCA_937930275.1 uncultured Ignavibacteria bacterium | reverse complement strand
GATTCGAAGATTGCTTGAAAATACCGGTTTTAAAAACGAATTTATTCAAAGGTTTGCCGCACACATTAATAATACTTACGAGCCAAATTATATTATAAGTGTAATTGATAGCATTAAAACCTTAATAAGTGCTGAAATACCAAGACATAAAAATAGATGGACACAATCGGTTTCATACACAACCGGCTGGGATAATAATGTTGAAATTATGCGCGATTTTGCACGCAAAAGACCGGAATTTATAAGAGGGTTTATTAAAGATTACTTTAATTTAAGCGGCACATACGATTTGACCGTTAGCACCGCCAACAATAAAGGATACATTAAAATTAATAACGTAAAACTAAAACAAAATAATCAGGTTTTATTTAATAATATACCCGTAACAATTACTGCCGAGGCAAAACCCGGTTACAAATTTGTTAAATGGGAGGGGGTAAACAGCTCAACCAATAAACAAATTACTCTAACATTAAATTCCGATAATTTTTTATATGCGGTTTTTGAAAAAGACATAAATACAAATAATAACTTGATAATTAACGAAATTTGTTTTAAACCTTACGATCTGTTTGATACCGGTGATTGGACGGAAATTTATAACCCTACCGATGCCGACATGAACTTAAAAGGTTATACCTTAAAGGATATGGGAGATAATTTATTTAAAATCGAAAAAGATGTAATTATAAAAAGCCATGATTACTATGTTATAGCCCAAGATACGACAAAACTTAAGGGTTTATTTCCGTGTTGTAAAAATTTTACGGGTAATTTTACTTATGGTTTGGGAAGCGATGAGGATAAAGTTATTTTGCTTGATAACTTAAACAACGTTGTTAACGAAGTACATTACAATTCAGATTGGGGATTAAATACATACTTTGTAGGAAAAACTCTTTCGTTAAAAAATCCGACATTGGATAATTCGGAAGCAGAGAACTGGGCTCTTTCGGAAAATTACGGTACTCCCGGATACATTAATGATATATATACCATTGTTGAAGATAATAAGTCTTCAATACCCGCCGATTTTGTTTTAGAACAAAATTATCCAAACCCGTTTAATCCAAATACTACAATAAGCTTTAGCTTAGCAAATAACAGCGATATTGAATTATCTGTTTTTAACTTATTAGGACAAAAAATTGAAGTATTATATAACGGTATATTAAACAAGGGGAATTACTCCTATAACTTTAACGCAGGTAACTTAACAAGCGGAGTATATTTTTATACATTGAATATAAAAGATAAAAACAAAACAATAACAAAAAAGATGTTATTATTAAAATAGTTTTATTCCCCACATCTAAAGATAGCCGCAATTGAAGAGGGGGAATAATATCCTTCCTTTTAATAATTGCCGCTAATTTCACCAATATTAGCGGTTGTCGGCTATTTTTAGCAACTTTATCCACAGTTTAGCGTCTAATATTATTTTAATTATAAAATAAAACGGAGTCGGGTAAAATGATTAAAAGAGTCCTAACATTTTTGTTTGTTATATTTTGGGTTACAATAAGCGCTGCATCGGATAATTACTTATTGCGTTACCCTGCAATAAACAATGACGGAAGCAAAATTGCATTTAGTTATCAAGGAGATATTTGGACGGTTGACAGCAAAGGAGGGAACGCCTTACGTTTAACAGTTCATGAAGCTTATGATGCTATGCCAAGATTTAGTTATGACGGTAAAAAAATTGCATTCCAAAGTGATAGATATGGCAATAACGACATATTTGTTATGCCTTCAGAAGGGGGCTTACCAATACGTTTAACCTATCATTCCGCAAATGACGGAATAGGCAACTACTGCAAAACAGGCGAAATATTGTTTACAACTGCCCGCAATTATCGTGAAATTGAATGGAATCCCGAAATATATGCCGTAAATGAAAACGGCGGAACTCCTTACCGAGTAACCGATGCATTCGGAACAAATCCCGAGAAATCCCCAAACGGTAGATTTATAGCATACGGAGAAGGGATTGCACCTACAGTTAGAAACGATTATCGTGGCTCTGCAAATAAAGATATTTACTTGTTTGATACAAAAACAGGCAAGTATATACAAATAACAAAATTTGCCGGAAACGATTTTTTGCCTCGTTGGGCTAATGATAACACAATCTATTTTTTAAGCTCGGAAAAAGAGTATTATAACATATTCAAGTTGTCAATAGATAACGAAGGAAATTCGGTAGGTACTCCTATCCAAATTACTAATTATACTGATGACAACATTAGATACTTTGATTTAAGCAGTGACGGAAAAACAATTGTTTTTGAAAAAGGAATAGGATTATACTTACTAAGCTTAAACGGAAGTAATGCAAAAAAAATTGAAGTAAAAATTTCGGAAGATTATAAAACTGCACCTATTCAATATAAAACATTAACAAACGGAATAAACGAATATAACGTATCCCCCAACGGAAAATATACTGCCTTTGTAATTAGAGGTGAAATTTTTGTAAGTCAAAACGATAAAGATAAAAATAAAGCCGTTAACATTACAAATCACCCTTTTCGTGATACAAATCCGGCTTGGTTAAACGATACTACAATTATATTTGTAAGTGATAGAAACGGAAAACGTGATTTATACTTAGCGCGCTCGACAGATTTGAAACAACCAAATTTCTTAAAATCACTCAAGTTTGAGAACATAAAACTTACAGATTCAAAAGATGAAGAATTTGCCCCGGTTATTTCGCCTGACGGTAAAAAAATAGCTTTTGTACGTAACAGAGGAAGCTTAATTACTGCAGATATTAACAAATCGGGTAAAATTACCAATGAAAAAGAATTAATCAAAAATTGGTCGTCACCAAACGGAGTAACTTGGTCGCCTGATAGCAAATGGCTTGCTTATTCATTAGAAAATTTAGAAGCTAACGAAGAAATTTATATTCAACCTGCCGATAATTCCGCAAAACCATTTAACTTAACAATGCATCCAAGTCAAGATTATAATCCCGTTTTTAGTTTGGATGGTTCAAAGCTTGGTTTTATTTCTTCCAGAAATAACGATAATTCTGATATTTGGTTTGTATGGCTAAAACAAAAAGACTGGGAAAAGACAAAACAAGATTGGGACGAAGCAGAAGACGAATCACCTAAAAAAGAGAGCAAAAAAGGAAAAGACAGCGTTAAAACAGAACCCGTTGTAATTGATTTTGAAAATATTCGAGACCGATTTGTACAGGTTACAGCCCTTCCGGGGAATGAGTCGGATTTGGCAATTTCTAAAGACGGAAAAACATTTTACTATGTAACTAATAGAA
>CALGLM010000321.1 GCA_937930275.1 uncultured Ignavibacteria bacterium | reverse complement strand
GAGATTACGTACGGTGACTGGAGTTCAGACGTGTGCTCTTCCGATCTGAAATTAAAAGTTTGAGCAAAATAATTGTTAATAGTATTAACGAACCCTCAACTGTATATTTAATTTGTACAGATTCGATAGAATCGTATTTGTGTGCAGAGTTAATTAAAGAAAGCAATTTAACAAATAGTGAAATTGAGTATAATATTATTGTAATCGATGATTTACAAGTTTTTGATTTTAATAAGTACAAAACCGGTCTTGTAAATCTTGTTACGCAATTATACAATATAGTTACTAAAGAAAACAATGGTTATAGAATTATTGATACGAAAGTTAAAACTACTTTTAATATAACCGGTGGATTTAAAGGTGTTATCCCTTATCTAACTTTAATGGGGCAATTACTTAAATTTCCGTTACACTACATCTTTGAAAATACTGAAGAATTGATTGAAATACCTCAACTACCAATTCAATTTGATTGGGCTTTTACAGAAAAATACTATTTTGCATTATGCTATGATAGAACAGAAAAAGAAAAAGATGAGCTAAAAAAAATAGGATTTATTGGAAGCGATGGTTCCTATACCGGTCTTGGATTTTTATTTAAGGTAATTACTGAAGACAATTATCAAAAATCATCAAAAGCCGTTGGATATTTAGTTGAACTTAAATTGTATGAATATTATACTAAATTACGATCGGATTCTTTTCCGTATGTTATTCATAGCGATGAAACGTTAAACTCAGAAAATCAAAAACTTAAAGGGGGTGAAACCGATTTAGTCCTTTCAAAAAAATCGCCTAAATTGGAAAACGAATCAATTATATTTGAAGTTAAAAGTATTTTTGAGCTTCGTTCTTATAAGATAATAGTTCAGCTTGAAAAAAAACTTGAGCTTCTGAAAATAAAAAACATTAAACCATCTGAGTTTGTTTTTTTCTTTTACTCTTTAAGTTTAGATTTTAATGCTTTTTCAAATAGAAATGAATTTATTAATAAAATAAAAGAATTAGAAAACATTCTTAATACAAAAGCACCTGAACTTAAAACAACATTCCAGTTTCTAAAAATTAATATTACTGAAAAATATAATGAAAATGTTCTTAGCGATTTTTTAACTAAGCCAATTAAATCTGAAGAGATAAAAACAATAAACATTTAAGGAGAATATAACATGAGTAGCACAACAAATATTTTTTGTATTAAAGCGTTAACATCTTTACACGCAGGTAGCGGAAACGATTTAGGTGTTGTTGATTTACCTATTCAAAGAGAAAAACACACTACATTTCCAAAAATTGAAAGTTCATCATTAAAAGGAAGTTTAAGAGAAGCTTTAGAAAGTATTACAATTGATAAAAAGGCCAATATATCTAAAGACTTAATTGAAAGTTTAATTAAAAATGATGAAAATTTTGATGTTAATTTATTAGGAAAATTAAATTATAATACTGCATTACAGTATGTTTTTGGCTATGATGAGGACGGATTGGGAAAGAATGTAAAGGAACATTTTAATGATAATACTGAATTTGCGGGTGCAATTAACTTTACTGATGCACGAATTTTATTCTTTCCTATCAAATCTGCTCGTAATGTTTTTGCTTATACAACTTGTCCTTATGTTTTAGAAAGGTTTAGTAAAGATGCCAAAATTGCCGGGAAACAAGTTAATATTACAAACTTTGATGTACGTGACGGAAATGCGATAGTACATAAAGATTCTAAATTATTGGTTAACGGTGCAGTTATTTTAGAAGAATACACTTTTACGGCAACCATTGACGATACAATAAAAAACCAGTTGGTTACTTTAAAAATATCTAAAGAAATTATTGATAGACTAATTGTATTAAGCGATAATGATTTTAAAGATTTTGTAAATTTATCTACCGAAGTTATTACAAGAACAAAAATAAATAATAGTACGGGTACTGTTCAACCGGGGGCTTTATTTAACGAAGAATATTTACCTGCCGAGAGTGTTCTTTACTTTATTACAATTGCTAATAAAATATTTATAAAAGATGATAAGTTAAAAATCTTTAAAACACAAAATCAAAAAGAAAATGAATTAGTAATGAACTTTTTTGAAAAAGCACTACCGGAATTTGTTCAAATTGGCGGTAATGCTACTTTAGGTAAAGGTATTGTTAACATAAATAAAATGGAGTTATAATATGCCTACTACAATATCAACAATTGAAAACGGAAGAGCTAAGTTTGCTTATGATCGTGCCAAAGAGGCAGCAGAATTAAATTACAAAGAATATACATCTTATGTTAAAAAAATGCCTATGTTAATAAAAACTAATGGTTTAGGTGCTACTTTTTCCTTTTATCTATCCAAAATTGATCCTTCACAGAATCAAGAAAGCAAGGAATCTAAAACATATAGATTAATCGGTAATCATTTAACAAATTATTTAAAGCAATCTCCTATTCAACCAACAGAAATTAGAAATTGTAATAATTTTAACAACCTTATTGAAAAGATTCTGAGCTGCGATTCAACACAATATCGTTTAATAACACAAGATGTACTTGCATTTGTTAATTGGCTTCGCCGATTTTCAGATGGGCTTATCGGATAAGGGGGTATATTATGTCTAAGAACCAGAGAAGAGGACTTTCTTCGTTTGATGCCTTGGGTGATATGTTTAATATACCCAAAATTAACGACAGTAAACAACTGGGTATTGTTACTGAGGCAAACTCGTATACCGGCGAATTTAAAATTAAAAACTGTAGAGATAATTGTCTTCATAACTATATTGAAACAACTGAAAAGAAAAAAAGTATCAAAAAAGATATGTCTGTTATTTTTGAAATGGATGAATCAAATAACTCTATTAAAAATCCGAAGTTTTTTAATTATTCGTACTGTGTACCTAACGAAACTTTACTTAAATTATTAAATGATAATAGCGAGTTTGGTAATTTTACAGATAATTTTGCACTACAATTAAATAAATATGCAAAGCTAACAATACGAGATAATAAAAAAAGTTTTGCTTTATCATTTCCTGATGAAATTAATGGTTTTAATACTGCTAAATTTGACTTTGAGAAATGTTATAATTCCATTAATAGAATTAATTCCTGTACTATTGCGGAAAAACTATTTGGTAAAAACAACATAAAAACTTGGACATTTAAAACTGATTGGCGTATGGCAATTGGTTTGGGTACGGAATCAGTTTACGAAACAGGTATGACATTACATCATATCTACGGTATTCCCTATATCCCCGGTCAAGCTTTAAAAGGAATTACAAGAAGTTGGATTATCAAAAAC
>CALGLM010000320.1 GCA_937930275.1 uncultured Ignavibacteria bacterium | reverse complement strand
ACCCACGACTGAAGTCGTGGGCTAAAGTCGTGGGTTGAGGTCTTGGATTTTATATAACATTTTTTTATTTCATCGAGAGATATTCAACGATAAAATAATTTATAATTTTGCAATAATTGCATCTGTCATTTGTTGTGTGGTACAAGCTCCCTTTTCAAAAACGTCAGGTCCGCCCTTAAGTTTTAACATATCGTAAGTTTTTACTTTACCTTCTTCAACTACTTTAGAAATAGCAACTTTTATTCTATCTGAATACTCATGTTCGCCGATATGGTCTAACATCATACAAGCAGAAAGAATCATTGCAATTGGGTTAACAATTGAAGGATTTAGTTTTTCGTATTTAGGAGCAGAGCCATGAGTCGGTTCAAAAACGGCAACATCTTGACCTATATTAGCAGAACATGCAAAACCTAATCCGCCGACAAGTCCGGCAAATCCGTCACTTATAATATCTCCGAACATATTGCCTGCTACTATTACGCCGTATGTTTCCGGATTTTTAGTTAACCACATCATTTGTGCGTCTATATTAGTATCCCACAAATCTATACCCGGATATTCTTTTGCTATTAATTTGGCTTCTTTAAGCATCATTCCGCTTGTTTCACGTATTACGTTTGGTTTTTCGCAAATTGTTAAATTTGTATAACCATATTGCGTAGCATATTCAAATCCTGCTTTAATAATTCTGCGGCAAGCATTACGAGAAAATATGCGCGAAGAAATAGCCAGATCTTCACCGGGGATGTCTTTGTAAAATGCCATTTTGGGATGAGTTTCAAAAGCATCTCTTACAACTTTTGGAGGGTTAGTCCATTCTACTCCGCTATATAATCCTTCTGTATTTTGTCTAAAAATAACGGTATTTACAGGTGGTTCTTCTATTACATCGTTAAACCCTTTTCTAATAAAATTTAATGGATTCCCTTTGAAAGAAATGCATGGTCTAATGCAAATATCTAAATTAAAATGTTGTCTCATGGCAACAATTGGGCTATAATAAACATAACCTTTTTCTTGTAATTCGGGAGAAAGCTCTTTTGCCGCAGCTTCTTTAGGTTTGCTTGTAATAGCTCCGAATAAACCGATTTTGTGTTCGGTAAGTAAATCAATAGTTCTTTGAGGCAGGGGGTTTCCTTCAGAAATCCAAAAATCCCAACCGATATCTCCGTGCACATAGTTAGCTTTAAATCCAACCGCATCCAATACTCTTATAGCTTCGGGTGTTACAACTTTTCCTATTCCGTCACCCGGCATAGATACAATAGTTCTCATATGTTTGTCCTTGTTCTTATGTTATTTAAAAGATTTGTACAAAATATTGAGTATTAATTAATTAAGCAAGCAAAATATATTTAAAAAATGAAAAAAATAATTACTCGTAATTTGCATATTCAAACGAAAATCCGTATTTTACAATATCTACACAAACAAATATGAGGTTAAACTTTATGCGCAAAATGTTCTTACCTTTTTTAGTTGCCGTAATGTTAGTAACTTCGCTTTTTGTGGTAGCTCAAGAAAAAAGTGGCACAATGGAGCAACCCAATTATGCAAGTTTTACTAATATTTTAGGCACGGAAGACACCGTTATAACAACTTTCCCTTATGTAGAAAGTTTTGACGGAACAGCGTTTTTACCGAATGGATGGACTCAATCCAGCCCGACTACAAAATTATGGGACAGAGTAACTTCGGGTACTTATCCTACTGCTACACCAAAAGACGGTACTTATATGTTAAGGTACTACTGCTATAGTTATACAAGCGGTAGTAATGCAACATTGGTTACTCCGGCTTTTACTTTTGGCGCAGGTACTTACAGAGTAAAATTCTGGATGTATAGAGATGCCGGTTATGCAACATCAGCTGATAATGTTGAAGTTCTATATAATGATTCAAATAATGTTGCTACTGCAACATCACTTGGTATTATTAATAGAAATATAACTTTGGCTCCGGTAGTAGCTACAGCCGGATGGTATGAATATTCATTTGAATTGCCCGCATCTACTCAGGGTTCGGGAAGAAGAGTATTTTTTAGAGCAACCAGTAAATACGGCAACAACATTTTTGTTGACAAAATTACCGTAGAACAAGTGATGAACACAGTCGTTGACTGGTGTAACTTACAATGGCCATTAACCCACACAATGGTAGAAGGAAATACAGTTGATGTATATGCTCAAGCATGGATTAACAACGTTACCAATTTGGCAGGAGCAACTCCTTTATTGGAATGTTATATCGGTGTTAGCACTACAGATACCGATCCGGCAACTTGGACAAATTGGATTCCGGCAACATTTAATGTTGATAACGGTAATAACGATGAATTTAAAGCCACAATTGGTAGCGGATTAGCAGCCGGTACATATTATTATGCAAGTAAATGGGTTTATCAAGGCGGACCTGCAAAATATGGCGGAGCTAACGGATTTTGGAATGCAACTACAAATCCTTCAGGTGTATTAACAGTAACACCTGTTGTACTTACAAATTTCCCAGTTGTTGAAGGTTTTGAAGGTGCAACATTCCCGCCGGTAGGTTGGAAAGTTCAAGACTTAAATACTGCCCCTACATGGGTACAATCAACAACTGTTCCAAGAACCGGAACAAAGCATGCAGCATATAATTATAGTTCTTCAGTTGCTGCAAACGATGTTTTATTTACTCCTGCACTTACTCTTGTAGCAGGTAAAACATACTATATCTCATATTATTATCGTGGACAAAGTGCAACTTATGCCGAAAAAATGAGAGTAGTATTAGCAACGGGTCAAGATCTATTAAATTCTGTTGATACCCTTGCTGATCATCCAAATATTCTTAATCTTGTTTACCAAAATAATTTGGTACAATTTGTAGCTCCTACAAGCGGTAATTACTATATTGGTTTCCATGCTTATAGTGCAGCAGATATGTACAGATTAAGCATTGATGATATTGAATTCGGAATGGTTTTTGATAACGATATGTCAGTAGTATCAGTAGCTCAATTAAATGCAATACCTACTCCATTTAAAGAAGCAGATGATACAAAAGGCGTTAGTTCAGAAACTACATTTAACTTAAAAGACGTTGAAGGTGTAGTATCTCACCAATC
>CALGLM010000319.1 GCA_937930275.1 uncultured Ignavibacteria bacterium | reverse complement strand
GCTCCCGAAATTATATCTACAACACTATAATTTGACCACAAAACAATACGCGTTCCAATACCGCTAAAACCATTTAAATAATAACCTGCAAATTTTGCGGAAAACCCGGTTTCGTTAGTACCTGTGTCCAATACATCGGAAATTCCATAATGGTTTGCTAAAAGAATAACATTGTTAATCTGTTCCAATGACGGCAGTCTCCAACCCGGAGGACAAATTCCTTGCGTATTGTTTGATGAACTATATGCCATTGCCTCTCGCCACGAATAAAGTCCGCCAAACTCCTCACAATTAGCAGGAATATTTTTATAACAATACTTTTCCAAAATCAAATTATTTGTTTGAACTTGATTGGCGGGGATCATTTCTCCAACATCCAAGTTTTCCTTTAACCAGCAAGTAGTGCCTATTTGAACAGTATGGTAAATTCGTCCTTCATACACAACAGTTTCATAACCCGGACAAGGTACATTCATTATTATGTAAGGCATTGTTGTAAAACTAATTGATGTCCAATTAACTGAAAGTCCTGTATTGTTTTCGCCTCTTAATCTAATCCAATAATGTTTTAAATATTCGAGCGGTCCAATAGTAAATGCAGTATCAATAATTCCTCTTTTATCAATTATTATATTATTAAAACCACTATCGTCTGCAATCTGTAACCAATAGCTTTCGGAATTTATCTCTTTTCGCCAAGTAATTTGGGGATTAATATCAATATATGTTTCGTTATCTGCGGGATATCGGATAATTATATTACCCGGAAGTGTACCATAAATACAACGAACACTATACGCATAATTAAACGGATTACTAAAAGAAATAGTTGAAGTATATTTGCTTAATTTCATCAAATATTCCTTAACACCGCTAAAATATCCTGTAACAATATTTTTAAGGGAAAACTTACCTGCAGTGTAGCAACCGGAAAAAAGAGCAGAAAAACCGCTTGTATTTAGTCCGTTTTCTACACCTGTATCAATTAAAGCTGCTGAATTATTATTCACTAATGTTTGTAATTCTATAAACTCCGATTTTTGGGGAAGGTGCCACCCTGACGGGCAAATTCCCTGTTTCACTACATTTGTTCCGTCGTAATTTACCGCTTCTTCCCATTTATATAAACCTCCGTAAGTTTCACAGTTTGATTCTAAATTGTCATAACAATATTTCTCTTTTATATTATTGTTGCTTGAATTAACCGTACTTAATATCATACTTCCTACATTCAAATTTTCTTTAAGCCAACATTTTTTACCTATCATAACCGTATGATATATTTTACCTTCATATGTTATTGTCGGCATCCCCTCGCACGATATTTGCATTGTTAATTCTCCTACATCCAAATCATTTCCCGTTAGTATTGGAAAATTTGTAAATGTTTTTTTTCTAATAAGTCCGGCATTTACAACAATACTATCTATTTGAGAATTAATAAAAGCTTTATAAAATTTTGTTGTATTGCTATTAGCAGTTGAAATCAAGTGTTGAGAACCGTATAATAGCATCATTTTTCTTATCACATTATATTGGTCGTTTACATTTATCCTGGCAAAATATACTCCGTTGGGAAGACCGTTTAACTCCAAATCAATCATATTATAACCAGCCTGCATTTCCCTCTCTATCTTATTCCCGACAATTTGTCCTATTGTATTAAATATTTCTACTTTTATTTTACTTGCTTTCGGAAGTGTAATATCAATTCTCGTACGGGGATTAAAAGGATTTGGGTAATTATTTGATATGTGGTAGTCTTTCGGCAGTGATTCCTCTTCTGCTTCTGTTAATTTAATTAAAAAATAACCCAAAGAATCTGTTGTTGCAGTGTAAAAAGCAGGTGATATAAATAAATTAACATTATAACTTTGCAACCCGTTGCCGTACTCATCAACTACTTTTCCGGTAATTGTTTGTCCGTTAATTTTTACATTAAAGAAACTAACAATTAACAAAACCAAATATAAATTTTTCATTTGCACCTCATATTTTACTTCAATTTTACAGAATAAAATCAATCTTATAAGTTAACTAAATTACCATTTAAAGTAAACAATTAATTATTTGAATTGTAATTAAAGAAGTAATAAATAAGAACTTCTAATTACTTATGTAGAAAAACAATCCATTAATTAATTTAACCTTTTAAGCTATTAACTTACACCGGAAATATTGATAATCGGTAATAGTTTAATTTTTGTAACCGGCATAATTACAAAAATTCGTACCTAACAAAGTTATATAAACTTTTTAAAACAAATTTTGAAACTTTTTATAGTTCACATTAAAGGATTTTTATAGTAATAATCCCATAGACTGAATTAATTCCTCGCCCCAACAAAAAATATGGGTAACGAGTGGAAAATGTATCGGCAGATCATTGCTTAACTTTTAATCTTATTTATTCAACACTATGCATTTAACTTAATTATTTAGCCTTCAACATTTTATTTATCTTACTAAAACCATCTTCTTGGTTTCAGTAAATTTACCTGCAGTAAGTTT
>CALGLM010000318.1 GCA_937930275.1 uncultured Ignavibacteria bacterium | reverse complement strand
CAGATATTATAATGGTTAAACCGGCCGGAGCATATCTTGATATTATCCTTAAAGTAAAAGAAACTTTTAGAATGCCGACTGCAGCATACCAAGTTAGCGGTGAATATTCAATGATAAAAGCAGCCGGAAAACTTGGATGGATTGATGAACAAAGAGTAATGATGGAATCGTTAATAGCAATTAAACGAGCAGGAGCGGATATGATATTGACATATTTTGCAAAAGATGCTGCAAAAATACTTTTAAGTAAATAGGTGTAAAATACAGTAATAAAAAGAATTATGAAAAATGTTTAGGAAAAGATATGAACTTTGAAAACAGCGAAAAGCTTTTTAACCAAGCAAAACAATATATACCCGGCGGCGTAAATTCACCGGTACGAGCATTTAAATCTGTTGGCGGTAATCCCGTATTTATAGAAAGAGGCGAAGGCGCATTAATGTACGATGCGGACGGTAATGAGTATATTGATTTTATAGGTAGCTGGGGTCCGCACTTATTTGGTCACAATCCTTTATTTATTAAGGAAGCAATTTTAAAGCAATTGGAGCACGGTACTTCTTTTGGGGCACCGACAGAACTTGAAGTAAAAATGGCTAAACTGATTACTGAATTAGTCCCTTCGGTTGAAATGGTTAGAATGGTAAATAGCGGTACCGAAGCTACCATGAGTGCAGTTAGACTTGCCCGAGGTTTTACCGGAAGAGATAAGTTTATAAAATTTGAAGGATGTTATCATGGTCATGCTGATTATTTTTTAATAAAAGCAGGTTCGGGTGCTTTAACTTTTGGAGTTCCGACAAGTCCGGGTGTTACTAAAAATATTGCTTCGGATACTTTATTGGCTGATTTTAATAATATCGAAAGTATTAAACAATTAGTAAGAGAAAATAAAAATAATATTGCTGCAATTATAATTGAACCTATTGCCGGGAATATGGGAGTAGTACCTGCCAAAAAGGAATTTTTAGAAGAATTAAGAGAGATCTGCAGTAATGAAGGTATAGTATTGATATTTGATGAAGTTATGTCCGGTTTTAGAGTGGCTCGAGGCGGAGCTCAAGAAATTTACGGAATTACACCCGATTTAACTACTTTTGGTAAAATTATCGGGGGAGGATTTCCGGTTGGCGCTTTTGGCGGTAAAAAGGAGATTATGGAAAATCTTGCCCCTGTTGGACCTGTATATCAAGCAGGTACATTAAGCGGAAATCCTATGGCAATGAGTGCCGGATTTGCAGCATTATCTTACATTAAAGAAAATGAAGATATTTACTTGAAATTGGAAGAAAAAAGCAAGTATTTGGCTGACGGATTTGCTGAAAACCTAAAACAAATAAAGAAAAGTTATGCCTTTAACAGAGTTAACAGCATGATGTGTATGTTTTTTACTGAAAATGAAGTTAATAGTTTTGCAGATGCGTTGAAATCTGATACAAAATTGTACGGATTATTTTTCCATAAAATGTTACAACAAGGTATCTATTTGGCTCCAGCACAGTTTGAAGCTTTATTTGTTTCTTTAGCTCATACTAACGAACAATTGGATAAAACTATTAAAGCACATTACGAATCACTAAAAAGTATTTTATAATAAATATTTGCTATATTTTAATAATTTCACTTATCCTCTTACATTTCCGTGTACAAGGGAAATTGGGGGATAAGTGAAACTTAATAATCAAAATTTAACTTATAAATTCTATTAATCATATTCTAATAGTCTTTTTAAAAATTTAAAATTTGGCGTAACTTTTGAAATCCGGTTTTAGACATCGGTAATTTTTGATTATCGTAAGTAAAAAGTGTATAACTATCTTTTTCAGCAGCTTCAAATTGCTTAATATTGCTTACTTTTACTATATACGAGCGATGAATTCTAATAAAGTCATCAGAACTTAAATGCTCTTCAAAAAATTTCATAGTTTTTTCTTTTATATATTTACCAATAGTTGTATGTAGCCAAACATAATCATCTGCAGCTTCAATTACTTTAATTTCTTCAGAAGGTATAATTACAACTTTTCCGTTCTGCTTAACAACTACTCTATTAATTTGCTTAATTTCGTTACTTAAATGATTTATTAAATTTTCAACTTTATTTTCTCGAATTTCTGATGATACAAATTTTTGCGCTTTATTAAGTGCTTCAATAAATCTTTCAAACGAATATGGTTTTAACAAATAATCAATAGCATTAACTTCAAATGCTTTTAATGCAAATTCATCATATGCTGTAGAAAAAATTATACACGGGGGATTTTCGACCAATTCAAGCATCTCAAAACCGGTTAATTTAGGCATTTGAATATCTAAAAAAACAATATCCGGTTTAAGCTCTTGAATAGCTTTTAATCCTTCAAATCCGTTACTACAAGTTTTTAATATTTCAAAATCATCTAATTTTGATAAATAATTTTTTATTATGTTTTGGGCTAATACTTCGTCGTCAATTATTACAACTTTAATACTCATTTTTTTAATTCCTCCGGTATATAAATAGTAACCGTAAACTCTTTGCTATCTTTACTAATTTGTATTAAATTATCTTGCTTATAAATAAGTTTTAATCTATCTGATACATTTTTTAAACCAATACCTTCTCCTTTTTGAGGAACTGCATCAATATCAAAAGAATTTTTAATTTCAATCTTTAAGTATTCTTTTACAAACCCGGCAGTTAAACTTATTGTAACAGGTTCGAGAGACTCGTAAACTCCGTGTTTTATTGCGTTTTCAATTAAAGGTTGAATTAACATGTTAGGTATCATAACATTACAACAATTTTCCGACACATTTTTTATATAATTAAACTTATCTTCAAAGCGAATTTTTTCAATTTCAAGATATAATTCTAAGTTTTTAATTTCATCGCATAACTTTACAAACTGATTATCATTTTTGCTTAATGTTGAACGAATAAAAGAGGAAAGTTTAACAGTCATTTCATGAGCTCGTTTATCTTCAGCAAGTATTAAACTACTAATAGAATTAAGGCTATTAAAAATAAAATGAGGATTAATTTGATATTTTAAAGTTTTTAACTCATTTTCTTTCATTAAAGTTTGTAAAGTCGATTCATTAGTCAGTTTTTCTTTAAAATTTAAATAATAAATTATTAAATAAAAAATAATAATGGTTGATAAATAATAGAATAAACCAACAATAAATCTAATTATAGTGCCGTCAATTAAAAAATGTTGTTCAGCTGCGTTTAAATCTACAAATATATACATCATCATATATGAAGAAATAATCCAAACGGTAGATACTGTAATAGCACCTGCAAAATGATTTAGAATTATTCTTAAGGTTGTTTTGGTTTCAAAAGTATTAAAACGAACAACGTACCACAAGTTTATTGCTAAAGCAGCAAAAATTAAATTAAAAATAAAACTTTCTGCCGCAATATAACTTAAGTTAATTTCAGTCGAACTATAAAGAACAAGAGAATATAATGATGCTATTGCAATCCAACCGGCAATATACATTAAAGCCGATGATTTATTTGATATAAAAATGTTATTCATGTTAGTTTTAATTTAATCTTTAATTTCAAGACCGCCAAAAATAAAAGTTCCTTTTACAATCAACTTTTTATTCGGGTCAAGGGTTAAGTTAGGAATTTTTCTTCTATTATCAGTATATCCGCCAAATACGGGAACAACATCAAATTCAATGTTCCAATCTTTTGGAAGGTGCAAAGTATTACCGCCAAAGATACAAACTACATCTAAATAATTTACACCATCAGCTAATTTTGCATCATAAAAATCAATTTCACTTCCTCCGAATATAGAAGTAATTTTTCCACCTCTAAAATTTTGCGAGTTAATTATTTTTTTACCGCCGCCAAATATAGCAACATCATCTAAAAACTCATTTATATTAATATTAGTAGGATTTGGATTGTAAAATCCTTGATTTCCGTGTTTATGATTCTTTGAATCTCTTTGTCTAAAAATAATGTATAACCCTAAAGCGACTAATAATAGCGGCCAAAATGTAGGATATAAACCAATCAAACCTATTGCAATTAATATTAATCCGGTATCTCTACTATTAGAAATAAAAAGATAACCGCCTAAAATAATTAGAATTGATTGCCATTTAAAAAGAAATCCGGGAATGCTAAAATCAAATAAATTATAGTTGTCTAATAAAAATAGTCCTCCCACCACAATTAATAAAATTCCGAAAATGATTCTTGGTCGATTGTTATTATTGCTTTTCATTTTATTTACCTCAATGTAATTTATAACAATTAATTAAATTTTCTACAGTAAAAATAATTAACAAACAGAAAACAGAAAAAAATAAATCGGTGAATGCGGTTATATTCTCGGTAAATTAAATAAGACGTTGATATAAAATTTAATTTTTGAATTTAGTGAAAATAAAGTATATTTAAAGAACGAATTTTTTTATTTTATAAAATCTTAAGAGGAAGTAGTTATGGCAGTAATGATAACAGACGAATGTATCTCTTGCGGTGCATGTGAAGCAGAATGCCCAAATATGGCAATATACTCAGCAGGTACTCCTTACACTATGGGTGGAATAGAGCATCCGGCATTAAGCGATGAACATACTTATGTTGTTCCCGACAAATGTACAGAATGTGTAGGTTTTTTTGATGAACCACAATGTATTGGACAGTGCCCTACAGAAGCAATCGTAAAAGATCCTAATAATCCCGAAACAGAAGAACAGCTTTTAGCTAAAAAAGCACATTTGGATGAAATAGGAAGATAAAATTCTTATTATTTAAATATTGAAGCCCCTTAGCGGGGCTTTTTTATTTTAAATATTGGGTAAACTATTTTTTATTGATAAATAATTTTGTATTTTGTAAAGATTATAATAAATAACAAACTAACTAACTTATTCATTAACAAAATGGGGAAAGCATGAAAATATTTACTAAATCGGTAATTTTATGCTTGTTTTTCAGTCTGGCTTTATACGGTCAGATATTTCAGGGACCTGCCGATGGTAGTGTCAGTTCCGGGGTAACGGTAAACACCAGCAGTTTTACCGATGGTGAAAACTTGCCTCCGGGATTCAAACCCAAACCGATCCAAAACAAATTGACGGTAATGAAATTACCCGATATTGATGACGGTATCAGACCTTTAGGTTTGGAAGGCTCAAACTATGTAGCAGATCCTTTAATAGGTGTTGAAGAAAAGCCAAAAGACGGCGATTTTCAACTTACCAAAAATTTTCAAGGGATACCTGATCAAGGTTATTACATTCCACCGGATCCTTATTTAGCAGTAGGTCCTAACCACATTATCGCAACCGTTAACTCAAGATTTAGAATTCTTGATAAAAGCGGTGTAGTTCAAAAGACTATTGAAGCTAATACGTGGTATAATACTACTATGTCTAATTCAGATCCGTTTGACCCTAAAGTGATTTATGATCATTTTGCAAATCGCTGGGTTATGGTATGGTTATCGGTTCAAACATCCACATCATATTTTATGATATCAGTTTCGGACGATTCGGATCCGAACGGAGTATGGTTTAACTGGAAATTACCTTCAAACACAAACGGTAATACAAGCGCAGGAAACTGGGCAGATTATCAAGGTGTTGGGTTTGATCAGAATGCAATTTATATTACATCAAATCAATTTACATTTGCCGGTTCGTTCAGTTATTCAAAAGTTAGAATAATTAACAAAGCAAATTTGTATGCAGCAACTCCCGGTGTTGTAAATTGGAAAGATTTATGGGATATCAAAAATCCATCTCCTGTAGTAAACGTTTTTGGATTGAGACCAACTCGTAATTACGATACATCAAGCGAATATTACCTGGTAAACAATTCGCCTTATGTAACAGGAAACTACTTTATAGTTTATAAGTTAACAAATCCTTTAACAAATCCTACCTTAACTGCTGTTCAAGTTCCGGTAACTGCTTATACGGATGCTATCAATGCAGGTCAATTAGGTTCATCAATCACAATTGACGGCGGTAGCAGCA
>CALGLM010000317.1 GCA_937930275.1 uncultured Ignavibacteria bacterium | reverse complement strand
AAGATTGCTCATATTCAGATAACAGATCACTTGGTTTTAGGTGTTCTTAAACACATGATACAGAAAGGTGAATGGACACCCAAACACTTTGAACTTGAAACAGCATGTTTAAGCAGCTGGAATCCCGTTGCAAAAGCACTTGAGGAAGGAACGGTTGACGGCGCTTGTGTTTTAGCCCCCATTGCTATGGATTTATATAGTTATGGTGTTCCTATAAAACTTGTTTTATTTGCACATAAAAACGGAAGTATTTTTGTACGTAATAAAAGCGGTGAGGACGGTGACGCAAGTGTTGAGTTTTATAAGGGGAAATCATTTTACATCCCTCATACTTTGTCTATCCATAATATGCTGGCACATATGTTTTTTACCGAATTGGGTTTAAAACCGGGCACTATTGGAAAAGAAGATGTTGATGTTGCCTTTGAAGTAGCTCCTCCTATTAAGATGCCCGAATTTATTAACGGCAACCCAAATGCTGCCGGATATCTTGTAGCAGAACCTATTGGTACAAAAGCTATTGCAGGCGGTATTGCAGAACAGCAATTTTTATCAAGCGAATTATGGGAAAATCATCCTTGCTGCATCGTCACATTCCAACAAGACGTTATTAACAAATATACCGAAGCCGTTAGTGAATTTACACAGATGCTTGTTAAAGCCGGAAAGTTAATTTCAGATAAACCCGGATTAGCAGCCGAAATTGCCGTTAACTTTTTAGACCCTGATAAATCATTAGGATTAAAAACCGCATTGCTAAAAAATGTACTTACGGATCCGGCAGGAATTACAACTGACGATTTATACCCAAATATTGAAGACCTCGAAAAAATTCAAAATTATATGCACGATGTAATGGGTATAGGCAATAAAATAAATGTAAAAGAATTTGTTGATTTACGATTTGCTCAAGCTGCTTATGGTAACGATACATCTACTCAAAAACAATCAATTTTACATAACGACAAAGAAACAGTCTTTAAAATATTAAATAAAAATATTGCAAGAGCTAAAGAAAATGCAGCCAAAGCTTTGCTTAACAAAGAGGGTAAATATTTAATGTTTAACTTAGGGGAACAGGTTTTTGGTGTGGAAATATTAAAAATAATTGAAATTAGCCGATTAAGTAATATACGCAGTATCCCCAAAGCACCGGATTTTGTTAAAGGAATTATGAATTTTAGAGGAAATTTAATTCCGGTTATAGATCCAAGAGTAATATTAAATTTAAAGAGTTTTGATTATTCGGAAAAAAATTATATAATAATATTAGAGCTTAATACTCTAAAAGGTGTTTTACGGTTTGGTATTGTTGTTGATTATGTTACCGAAATTATCGAAATAAAAGCCAAAGATATTGAAGAACCCCCTGCATTTGTATTAAGCGGAGGGAATAAATACATATCGGCATTGGTTAAACAGAACGATATTGTAAAGGTATTACTTGATGCAGATAAAATATTAACCGAAAATATGCGGGAGTATTTAACAAAGGCAGTTTAATAAAAAGAATTAAAAATATTCGGGACTGTATAAGAACGTGTTTTTATTTAAATAATACGGAATTATTATAGCGAGATAGTTGTTTATTATTCCATGCTATTAATAAAACACTCTCATCCTCCATCCCTTTCTCTAAACCTTAAATAAGGCGTAACTTAATCCGTTAACGCATTGTAAAATTATAGATTATAATTGCGCCATGAATAATTCTCCTTTATATTATGGCAATTAATCTATTATATAATTCCCCTTCTTAGGAAATTGATTGGAATTATGGATATTAGTGTTTACGTTGGTTTTGCGGAATAAATCACTTTTTATACTGCCCTTAGCGCATGCCATCCTTTCAAAATAAAAGCTTTTTCGAAATTTATTTGTACATTTAATACTTGGATAAGAAAATTACATGCAAGAACGAGACTGAAAAGAGTCTCGTTCTTCGTTTATTAAAACCATTTTGTTTAGAAATTTAATAAAATTATTGCTATTTAATTTACTTAATTAATGTCATTTTCTTTGTTGAAACATATCCATTTACCTGTAGAGAATAAATGTATATACCGCTATTTAGATTTTCGGCATTAAAAGTTACTGAATGAATACCGGATTCCAAGAATTCATTCACTAAATTAGCAACTTCTTGACCTATTGTATTGTATATTTTCAATGAAACATGTCCATCTTTCAGCAAGTAAAATGAAATATTTGTGCTTGGATTAAAGGGATTGGGATAGTTCGTATATAATTCATACTCGTTGTTATAAAAACCCTTTTTATCCAATGCAACTCCTGCAACATTTACTTCAAGCGGATTAGTATAGTTTGAAGAATGCCCATTAATATCATTCGCTTTTACACGATACCATACTTCGTGGCTAAATAACCCTGTAAGATTTTCACTTTGGTCAACATAGTTGTTAGAAGATGTCACAGCTAATACTGTCCAGTCTAATGTAGGACCGTTTTATTTCTCTAATGTATAATCTTTCATGTCATATTCACTATTCAAGGACCATACTATTTTAGGATGATTATTTTCATTTACGAAATTGAAATTTGTAGGTACTGCAGGTGCATAGTTATCTACTACATAAAACGAAAAAGGAGGACGATGAAGGTTATTATAATATTGTCCAAAGGGCATTAGTCTCCCCTCTGCAAAACCTTCAATCTGATATGTTCCGGCTTGTGTTACATACCATAATCCCGAAGACTGATTTTGTAAGGGTTAGTAACTACCATTAGGATATATTATTCGTGCATACCATTGGTCAATACGCCAGCCATTTCCTGCTACCATATAATAAGAAATTGTCGCACGACCATCTTGGCTAAAATAAATCGAACTTCCAGCCTCGGGTTGGTAAAAATAAATACTTTGCCCAGACATAATTGAACAAGCAAAGACAAATAAAAATGTAGAAATCGTTCTAATCATTTTTTCTCCATAGATTAAAGTGATAAATTAAATAATTAATAATTGTTGTTAAATTAAAAAGTTTACTTTGAGCAACTAAATTAAATTGTTATTACTAATACCCAATACTTTTATCTAAAAACATAAATCATTTCCCTTGTAATATAATACGCCAGTTATTTTGGTTTTGTATGCAATAAAAAACAAGCTTATATAACTTATATAGCATTTAATTAGAAAAATGCGCGTAATTTATCAGATTCTTTTAGCATTTTATTATTCAACGCCTTTTCATCAAAAGGTATATAATCTCCAAATTCATAATTACCAACCTTAAAATATGTAGCATAAACTTGGGAATCATAACCATTCCCAACCATCCTTGTAGCAACGTGTCCATATGTTTGAACATAATATAAATACATTTTTACCGATGTATCGGGAGAAAAGATTTCGCACTCTTCAACGTTATAGTAGGTTTTAATGGGAGTATTAAGCGTTTCCAATAGTGTAATTTTTCTATATTCTTTTTTGTTTTCAGGGGCACCTTCATTTGCCAAAAAGATTTCTCCATCTTTTGGGTAAACCGAAATTATTTTCATTTCATTAAATGGATTAATTGTATTTATTTTAGGATCTCGTACAGTATCCAATTCGGTAGTCCAAAAATATCCGTCCCTGATGAACACATAACTTATTGCATAATAAGTTCCAATAGCCGTATAAAAGTAATTTTCAAATACATAAACCAACAAATCATCTTTTCTTCTTATAGTATCTATTATTTTATTCCCAAAAAACATTTTGTCGTCAAATGAGTAATATTGCCTTGTGTCGCCTATTTGAAGGGTTATATATGGTTTTTGTTCTTGTTTTGGTTCAAATTTAGGCTCTGAAATTTCTGTACATGAAATTAGCGTAGTTAATATAAAAGTAATTAAAAACAAATATTTATACATTTCTCACCTTCTTTTGTGCTTTATAAAATTTATTATTTCAAAATAAAATATTGTATTTTTTGTATTTTTCCGGGATACCTTCAATAACATTTTTTTCGAAAAAATTAATATAATCACCAAATTCCTTATTACTTAATTTTAAATACACTAAAAAAACATAAGAGTTATTATTAAATCCGAAATATTTTGTACTAAAATGCCCGTATTCAGAAGAGTAATAGACTAACATTTTGCGCGAACCATCGGCAAAAATAATTTCACACTCACAAACATCTTGATAGGTTTTAATGGGAGTACTAAAAGTTTCTAAAAGTTTAATTTTTCTATATTCTTTTTCGTTATCCGGTGCACCTTCGTTTGCCAAGAATATTTCACCATCCTTTGGGTATATTTTTGCTGTTTTAACTTCATTAAATGGGTTAATTATGTTTACATTTGGTTCTGTAATCGTGTCCAATGAAGTAAGAAAATAATAGCCATCTCTAATAAATTCATATGAATAGCCAATATACGCATAAAATAGAGTATAAAACGTGTATTTTGCTTTATAAACTTTTAGACCATCACTTCTTCTAACAGTATCAACAATCTCCTTATCAAAATAGATCCTATCGCCGGATGAATAATACTGTCTTATGTCACCTATTTGAAGGGTCATATATGGTTTTTGTTGTTGCTTTGGTTCTAATTTGGGTT
>CALGLM010000316.1 GCA_937930275.1 uncultured Ignavibacteria bacterium | reverse complement strand
GCCGCCGGCACCTTGCACAATTCCCGCCTGTAACGTAAGCAATTGTGTAATTCCTTCAACCGGAAGTGCTTCTATTTGAGATGCGTCAATACTTGTATGTGATGAAGTTAAGTCTTTTCTTATAAGAGGGGCTTCAGCCTGCACAACTATCGTTTCTAATGCAACATCTTCCGTTGATAAAATAACATCTAATCTTGTGGTAAAATCTACAGCAACTTTTACATTTACATAACTTCTTTTTTGATATCCTACACCGCTAAAAAGTACGTTGTAATTACCGGGAGGTATATTATTGATAATAAAATTACCGTCAATATCTGTAGCCGCACCCATAGTTGTTCCTTGTAATATAACGTTTATTCCGGGTATCGGTTCTCCGGTTTCCTTATCGGTAACTTTACCCGAAATTTTTCCTGTGGTACCGGCTAATATTGAAGAGGCAAAACAAAAGAAGAATATGTAACTAAATACAAATAGTAATTTTTTTTGCATTACTATTCCTCCAAATAAATTAATTAATATAAGACTTATTTGTGTGATTAATAAGCACTGAATGCTTTTGTTTAACAAAGAACGAAAAGAATATAAAAAGAGCCGTGAAGGAATTCACGGCTCAGGTAAGATGTGCTAAAAATTATTTTACTAAACTCATTTTTATTGATTTAGTAAAGTTTCCGTATTTTAATACAGTAATATAAGTTCCGCTTGCAACCGGTTGATTAAAGTTGTTTGTACCGTCCCAAGTAACTTCATAAGAACCTTTAGCAACGTCTCCGTTTACTAAAGTTTTAATTTCATTTCCTAAAATATCATATACTTTCATAGTGATATTTTTGTTCATAGGTAATGTAAAATTAATCTTTGTTGAAGGGTTAAATGGGTTAGGATAGTTTTGAGATAACTGATAATCTTCAGGATTTACAACTGTTAAATCTAACGGTTTTACTCCTGTCGGATGATATTCTAATACACGCAAGTTAATTGCGGTGGGGTTTCTTATCTTCCAAGTTTGTACAGGTATAAAAGCTACTGTTAATGTATCCCATTCATATCTTTTGTATGTAATAGAATCGGCAACACTTTGGTATCCTAAAACTATTTCTTTTACACCGTCGTTATTTAAATCGCAACCGGCATATAATCTTGAAATAAAAGGACTTTCATATTTAACTGTGTCAAGAACACCTAACGAGTCATAAATATCTACGTTATGGAAAACAGCTGCATCGCCTTCGTACCAAATTGATGCATTATAATTTGCTTTATCATAAATTGAACCGGTTCCTTTGTATTCTAAACCGATTAAGTTATAACCGGCAGAACCGCCTAATAATAATTCTGACTTTCCGTTACCGTTAAAATCATAAGCACCGGCTCCCCAATGTGAACCGCCTGTTTTTCCAGCAAGTTCCCACAATTTTTCGCCTACAAAACCTGATGTAATACTATCTTGATGTTGTGAAGCTACCCAACCGTAAACACCGTCTGTATATGGTTGTGGAGATACTAAAAATGCGTAGTAGTTAATTGCAGATGTACCAACATATGTTACACCAAATAATTCTTGTTTTCCGTTTCCGTCAACATCGGTCGGGAATACACCCATATAAGCAGTTGCATCTTCGCCTAAGTATTTTGTATATTCTGCATAATGATCTTTTCTTAAATCGGCAGTAGGTGTAGGATATTTGTAAGAGTTAGCACCTAAAGGTTTAATTGACCAGAAACCATAGAAATTCCAATAATGGTTAACAATTTCTTTTGTTCCGTCACCGTCTATATCTGCAGGAACTGAATCCCAGTATGAACCAGGTGAGAATTTATTTTCAGGAGTAGTTGCAGGATCACCGCCTTCAATTTGCCAGCTTGCAAATCCGGGGAAATCACCGTCAACGCCTAAAATATAAACTTTACCGTCTTCATTGGCAACTATTAATTCAGATTTTCCGTCACCGTCCATATCCCAGCAACCTGCTGCTTCACGGTCCGTACGTACTCTTAAAACACCTTGAGATGTGAAAGCATCAAACGGTAAAACTATTGCAGGTTCTGTTCCGAATGATTGTGCTGAGGGATCCCATTCCCATACTAAAATTTGTCCGCCGTAACGAGCGCCGTACGGATGAATAATTTCCATGTTTCCGTCACCGTCTAAATCGCCTGTACGAATCCAACGAGGAACCGAGTTAGGGTTACCGGCAGTCGGATTTGAAGGAGAGGACCAAATTCTTTCAAGAACACTACCATTCACTTCAAAAACATGAACTCTACCACCGTTTGAGTAATCTGTAGCCAAAACTTCTTGTTTGCCGTTTGCGGTCAAATCGTTGCCTACATAAATACCTCTTAAACCTTGATCTTTAGCCCATGGGCGTACTGAATCAGGCAAAGAATAATCGGTAGCAGTGTTGAAAATTGCTATTGATGTCGTTGATTGTGCAAACATGTAACTGCTTACAACAACAAAAAGCATCAATGTCGTAAATAACTTTTTCATTACATTTCTCCTTATTTGATTAGTTAATTAAAAAGAGCTTCTTTTAAATTAAGAATTTTTTATGTAAAAAAATAAAAAAAAATGAAAAAATTTAATTTTTCATCTAAAAAAACATTAATTTATGCATTGAGAATTATTTTGATTATGTTTTTATGAGGTAATTTATGATTAAGTACTTGATTCTATTACACTTTATAGTAGTTTTTTCCCTTAGAGGACAAGATTTTTCGGGGATTGATAGGTTTATTAATGAAACTATTGATACAAAACAGTCCCCAAATGTTAACCTTGTAATTGGTAATAATTCCAAAAATATTTACCAAAAAGCTTATGGCAATTTCACTTATGATTCGGATTCCGAACCGGTTAATATAAATGCAATTTACGATTTAGCCTCTTTAACTAAAGTTTTTTCAACTACTTTATGTATAATGAAATTAGTTGAAGAGCATGAAATTAATTTAAGTGATAAAGTTTCTAAATACCTACCGGGTTTTGGAGCAAAAAATAAAGATAACATAACCATTACTAATTTGTTACTTCATAATAGCGGCCTTCCCGCTTATTACTCTCCGAAAAAAGATGAAAAACCGGATGAAATTATTAATAGTATTTATAATTTGGATAAAGCTTATGTAACCGGTCAAAAATATCTTTATAGTTGTTTAAATTTTGTAACACTTATGAAAGTTGTTGAAGCAGTAACTAACAAAAGGATGTACGATTACTATAAAGAAATAATAGTAAAACCATTAAATTTGCAAAGTACTTATTTTATACCCGATGATTCATTAATTTATAGAATAGTACCAACCACCCCTGTTTTACGCGGAAAAGTTCATGATCCGTTAGCTTATGGATTAAATGGGTTAAGTGGTAACGCAGGTCTTTTCTCAACAACAAGTGATTTATCAATTATTTGTCAAATGCTCTTAAACAAAGGGATATATAAAGGTGTTAAGATATTTGAAGAATCAACTGTTAAACAATTCACCTCTCAGTATGATTCTTCTTCTTCAAGAGGATTAGGTTGGGATACAAACGATTTTTTAAACTCATCAGCAGGAACTTACTTTTCAAAAGAAACATACGGACATACAGGTTATACGGGAACATCTGTTTGGATTGACCCGATAAATAACATTTTTGTTGTGTTGTTAACAAATAGAGTTTATCCTGATGATAAGGTTTCACTTACGGAAATGAGAATAAAATTACATAACTATATTTTTATGACTCTTAATAAAATACCCCCGCAACCACAAATAGAGTGCCTAAATATAAAAAATGATAGTGTTGTTGTTAATTTGAATAATCAAGGTAATTTTGTTAAAACCGATAGTACTTATTTAGTTTTTTCAAACGGAAATTTTAATAGTACCCCGATATATATAGGAAACAGCAATTGTTTTTCATTTTCTGTGAATAATTTAGATTTAAGAAAACCCATTAATTGTAAACTATTTAATAAAACCGGGAAAAACGTTAGTCTATTTTCTGATGAATTTAGCGTTTTAAACAAAAAACCGGAAGTTCTAATTATTGACGGTTGCACATTGGAAAGTTCGAATGAAAAGAAGTATAACACATTAACAAAAGAATACTTTTCCATTATTCCCCAAAATTTTGGTTACTTATGTGCCGAGATCAGTTTTGCACAAAAAATGAATAATTTGAGCGAATATAAAGCTATCATAATATATACGGCTGAATCATCTTCATTATCGACGTTTAATGATTCCCTATTTATCGAAAGTTTAATTAATTATGCTAAATCAGGAGGTAATTTACTAATATCGGGAAGCGATATCGGTTGGTATATGGGACGTGCCGAAGCCGGTGATTATTTGAATAAACTTTATAAACAACTTTTCAATTGTACATACAAATTTGATAATTCACATTCGGTAACCCTTTTTGATAAAAACGGAAGATTAAAAACTGAGGGTATATTTAATTTTGGAACTGATAATGCAATCTATAAAACACGAACACCGGATGTAATTATTCCTTTGGAAAACTCAAAACCGTTATTTTGGTATGACGATAAAAACATAGCGGGTAATGTAACCGAACTCGGAAAAGGTAAAATTATTTACTTGGCTTTTCCTTTTGAAAGTATTGAAAATTTGAAAATTAAAGAAAAAATAATATCGGATATTTTATTAAATTAGTAGTTCATTTATTTATTATGAGGAGTTTATGAATAAGTTTAGATTTTTATGTTTTTATGTTTACGTTTTTATGTTATTTAGTATTAATTTCTTGAACGCTCAAGCTGAAACCGATAATATTCATTCATTAAAAGTATATAAAAATTCGGTTATTTTTGCGAATAAGGGTAATTCAGCCATATATAAAGCGGAAAACGGAAATATTACAAAAATAATTGACGGACGAGGTTCGGGGTTATATTTTACAATTAATGAAAATAGTAATTTGTTAGGGTTTAAAGTTATAGAAAATAACGGGTTACAAATACCTTGTTTATTTAATTTATTAACAAACGAAAAAGTAAAATTATCGGCTCCGGTTGAAAATTGCGGTCAGGTTTATATTAATAATAGCGGAACTATTTGCTATAGTTTGGGAAATGATGTAAAAATATTGTTTAATGATAACTCGTCAAAAACTTTCAACATAGGTACGTACTCTAATATAACAAAAATATCTAATAACAATCAATTTTTAACTTATAATGATAATAATGACCAAATTTGGTTATTGAATATTACTAACGGGGAAAGTATCCAAATATCAGATAATTTGAAAGGATATTTTAATCCGAGTTTTAGTAACACTAATAACTATATTTTATATCAGGCGCTTAACGGCGAAATTTACATATATGATATGCAAAATAAAGCCGTTAGTAATATAGGTACAGGATTTTCCCCTATTTGGGCAAATAATTCCGATATGTTAGCCTATTATACAAAACAAATTGAAAAAGAGGAGTTGGTTAATTCTGATATTCAAATTTACAACTTGAGTTCAAAATCGGTTATAAAACTCACTACTACTTTTGATGAATTGGAAGCAGACCCATGTTTTAACTATAATGATTCTAAAATATTTTATAGCATTTTGAACAAAAATCAAATAATTGAAGCAAATTACACGGATGCTAAAATCACTGCAAAAAATGAATTTTCTATAACCGAGAAATTTGCAGATCCTGAATTACCAAACTTTGAAACACCCAATTCTGTTGAAGCACTTAATGTTCCTTATGTGCACCAGGTTTATGATATGCCGAGTTGGCATAACGGTCATGCCTCATGTGCCCCAACAACGGCAATAATGTTAATTGCATACTATAAAATTTTACCGTTTTGGTCTGTAAGTTGTGTATCACCATATCTTCATACAAGTAATTATGGGCGGTATGTTTGTGAGAGATACCATTACAGACAAATCGATTACAACTATGTTGCAACCGATAACGGCGGAAATGCTACTATGGGCGGTTACGGATTTATGTGGTCTTCAGGAAGTCCTTATAGTAAAATGGCAGATTACTACCGATATCACGGGATAGCAGCTACACAAACAGAAGCTCCGCCTCATTCCGAAGCGCAAACTGAAATTACAAATAGTTATCCTTATACAATGTGTGTCGGTTTAACTTCTGCAGGACATTTAATTTTAGGTCATGGTTTAGGAACGGAACCTCATACGCTTATTTTTAATGACCCTTACGGAAATAAAAACACACCGGGTTACCCAAGTTATGACGGTCAAAATGCAAGATATGATTGGCCAGGATACAACAACGGATATGAGAATTTAAATCAAGTATATTGGTGTATTAAAACAAAATATAACTTCGTTCCGGTTATTTCAGATACTTTAATAGATGATGTTAACTATTTTAACGGATTTTATATGTATAATAACCCGCCTACTTCAATGTTATATTGGTATGATAGAAGAACAGGAGGTTTTAAGGATCATTTTTGGTATTTAAGTTCAAACAACTCTTTATATACCGACAAATCTTATGCAACTTGGAAGCCAAATCTTCCTAAAGAAGGTATGTATGAAGTTCAGGTATATATCCCCTATAGTACGGCAAAAAATGCAATTTATAAATTATATACAAAAGACGGTTTACAAGTTGTAAATTTAGATCAATCAGCATATACAAGTAGTTGGGTTAGTTTGGGTACTTTTGCATTTAATGCAGGCAATACCGGATATTTACGTTTAGGTGACGCAACCGATACTTCCGGAGTTCAAATTGTGTTTGATGCCGTTAAATGGATTTACAAAGATACTATTCAAGTTTCTGTTGAAGATGATTTTAAAATTAATACAAATTTTGAGATTAGTCAAAATTATCCTAAT
>CALGLM010000315.1 GCA_937930275.1 uncultured Ignavibacteria bacterium | reverse complement strand
TAGTATTAGCGTCATCAACACCAACTAATGACCCGTTTAATATAAATCGATAGCCCTCTATTGAGTATGTACCTCCGCAATGTAACTGTATATAATATTTACCTGCAGAAGGAATATTAAAATTAATGGGGTTTGTTCCCATCATCCAACCTAACGGATTAGCACCTACCGGATTAAAATTCTCATTGTAAATAGTCATCCAATCATAATTAGCACCCCAATTGTAAATGGGTATCCAGCCGTTTAAGGTAATATTATATGTTCCGCTACCGGCAGCCAAAAAGTAAAAATAATCCTCATCCCCGGCAACATTCATCGTACTATCTAACGACCTCCATTCAAAAGCATCATGCCAGTCATTATTATTAATAAATTTAGCCGTTGCAAAATTATCGTTCGGTTCGTATATATCGTTTGCGGGAGTAAAAAATGTTGTTAATTTATATGGTTTAGTACTTGTACCAACCCCCGAGTGAAATCTTAGATAGTACGTACCTGCCTGTGATAAATTCATACTTGTAGTATAAGGGACGGTATCATTAGGCGAGCCCATCATCCAACTATAAAAAGTGTTACCATCACGAAAACCAATTTCGGTACCTGCTGCATTATAGACGTGCAATCTGTCAAAATCAGTTCCCCAGTTATAAATTCCTACCCAGTCTTGTAAGTCAAGCTTCAAAATACCCGGATAAGGAATATTAATTTTATACCAATCTTCATCTCCCCATATTTCATTAGTATTTATTTGTCGCCATTCATAAGCGGTAATGGTTTCACCAATGTTTATAAGTGTGGCATTTGGCATATCATCATTTAGTTCGTACGGGTCGTTACAATAAATAGCAGATAAAGACATTTCGTAGTTCTGGGTTGTGGCGGTACCCCAATCACTTCTTTTAACACCGGAATGGACTGCAATTGTGTATTCGCCGGCTTTACCCAAAGAAAACTTCATTCCTTGATTAGAGGCAAACATGTGAAATAAAAACGGATCTTCAACTGTAGAAAATCCATTCCTTCCTATAACTACACCCTCATTATTATAAATATAGATGCGATCAAAATCCGTACCCCAATCGTAAGTAGATAACCAGTTGTTGATATAAAGCGTTATTTCACCCGGTCTATCTAAGGAAAATAAATAGTTAACGGTACTTGACTGACTTTGCGAAAAGTTATATACCTGCCCTATCGTAATGATAGTTTGAGCTTCAATTAATATTGAAAACTGAAAAATAACTAACAAACAAAAAGTTATTACTTTTTTCATTTAAACCTCCTAAAATTTTTATAAGATAACTACAAAAGAAATTAAAAACAAGCGGATATTTTTGCTTTAAAAGATATTTTATTAAGAACCAATAATTGTATTGTGTATGTAAACAAATAATAATAAGCGGATGATTGCGGCAATAATTTTTTTTGTTTTAATGTATTATTCTAAAATATATTTATCAAAACAAAAATGATCTTGAAATAGGCGTAAATATAGATGCTGAATTAATAAGTGAATCGGAAGTTAATTCTTTAACGCCAAAAACTTCAACTATTACGCCGTACTTATCTATTACTTTTTTAACAAGTAAATCGAAATCACCGTCTCCGGATAGGAGTATTATTTTATCGCAAACAGGAGCATACTCAAGAATATCAATAGTAATACCTACATCCCAATCCCCTTTAGCCGAGCCGTCACCACGTTTAATAAATGGTTTAAGCTTTACTTCAAAACCAAAGCTTTCCAAAGTCCGTTGAAATTGTTTTTGTTTAGGATCGTTTTTATTAATGGCATATGCAATTGCTTTTATAATTTCATGGCTTTCGGAAATATACTCAATAAAAATTTTATAGTTAAAATTTAAATTATAATGTTCTTTGGTTGTGTAATAAATGTTTTGAACATCTACAAAAATTGCAGTCTTCATGCTTAGTATTATAAATTTTTGAATAAAAAATTAGATATTAGTAAAGCTAAAATAATAAAACTATTTTAATAAAATAGTTTTATACTTCGTTAGAATAAAATATTTTACCTACTTGTGTTATATGTTCTTTTAAGTCGGGTTCTTTTAGGTCATCAAAAATTGAAATATCGAAAGTATAGGGCAAAAACGAATCATCAAGCTCATCATAAATATTTAACAGTTCAGATAAAGTTAAATTAACGCCAAATAGTGTTAAATCAATGTCGGAACCGGCTTTATAATTCCCCATGGCGCGTGAACCGTAAATTACAGCTTTTGTTATTGAAGGGTACTTTTTTAAAATAGCATGTATGTATGTAATCGTTTTTTCGCTTAATCCAAACATTTACTTGCTTTCCGATTTTAATTTTAACTCAGAAAATTTGTCGGCAAATTGAAGAAAAGCGGGATAAAAATCATTTCTTATTTGATTATATACCTCAAGGGCATAATATTCGTCATAAGTATGTGATGTTAAATTTCGTGCTCTAATCATGTTCATCCAAGTTTCACCGTCTAATACTAAGCCGGATTTAAATGCAGCACGTGTACTATCTTTTGAGCCGATTAAATTTAATACACCTTGCTCGGTAAGAAAATCTTTAAGTACATTCCAAGCTAATTCGTGAGTATATTCAAAACACTGAATTACTCCTTGTCGTTCAAGTTTTGATAATTCTCTGTTCTTGCTTTCATCTATGGCATTTTTTAATTCATAAAAAGCTTTAACAAAATTGTTAAATCTTTGTACCCAACGTATATCCGATTTCACTTTTACTCCAATTTGTAAAACTTATACGCATATTCCTAATTTTTTGTATTAAAAATATACTATAATAAAAATAAAAATAAAAAAATAATTAAAATATAGTTCTTTTCCATAAATTTAAAGTAAGTAAATTTACGAAAATCAAAAAGATGGTTTTCCTAAGATTGAATGAAGTTAATTGTAAGAGCAATGCATTAAAACTCTCTTTTTATACAGCTCCTGTTAACTGTTAAGTATTTTTGGTAACTATTTATTCAACATTAAACACAAGGGTAACAGTCGTTCCTTTTCCTTTAACGGATTGAATATTAAAATCGATGTTATTTAATTCGCACATTCGTTTTGCAATAGTTAAACCTAAACCGTTCCCTTCAAATTTTCGTGTATAACCTTCGTCTTCTTGTGAAAATGGTTTGTAAATAGTCTCTAAATATTCTTCCGAAATACCAATACCGGAATCTTCAAAAGTTAAATTTAATTTATCTTCAACGTTGTTTAATGCGGTAATTGTAATACTTCCTTTAGGCGTATATTTAATTGCATTATCCAAAACATTATCCAAAACCATAAAAACGGAATCTTTATCAACTAAGGCAAGTTGGTTAAAAGCGTTAATATTGGTAAACAATTGTAAATTTTTAGCTTTAAGAGGGCGTTCAAATTTATCAATAATAGGATAAAGTATTTCACTTATTACAAATGTCGGAGTTTTATCAATCTGGTAAATGTTTTGTTGAAGTTCGGACATGGTAACAATGCTTTCAATAGTTCTTATAAGTCGGCTGGAGGCAGAATGAATTGAGGAGTAAAGTTCATTATCCACTTTAGCACTTTCGTTATCTTCCGATTCCAGCTTAAGTAATGTAAGGTAATTAATAATTACGTTTACGGGAGTTCTTATTTCGTGAGATATTTGTGCAAGAAAATTAGATTTTAACTGTTTATATCTTTCAACATTGTTATGTGCGGCAATAAGTTCATTAGTTCTTTCTTTTATTTGCTCAATTAAACTTTTGTTATATATATCTAAAAGTTTATTTTTATCTTCCAATTCTTTTTTAGTTCTAATTAGCTCGATATGGGTTTTAATTCTTGCTAAAATTTCTTTTGGTTGGAACGGTTTTGTAACATAATCAACACCGCCCAAATCAAAGCCTTTTACAATATCGTCAATTTCGGTTTTAGCAGTTAAAAAGATAATTGGAATATCTTTAGTATAAGAAGATGACTTTAATTTTTCGCAAACTTCATAGCCGGACATCTCAGGCATCATAATATCTAATAAAATAAGTTCCGGTAAAGGGGATGTTCTATTAATAAAATTTAATGCATTTATTCCGCTTTGGGCTACACTTATATCATATCCCGCATCTGTTAATATTTTTGCCGCATACTGAAGATTTTTAGGATTATCATCAACAATTAATACTTTACCTTTTTTATAAATGTTGTCATTCATAGTTATTCCTTTACTTGTCGTTTTTCGCTTTTATGTATATTTCATGTATTAAATTAAGTATATTTCCTATTTGTTCAAAATCATAATTCGTTTTAGCAACTTGTAATTCTTTTATTTCATTATAAAAAATTAAGTTATCGGAATTATTCCACAAGTTTTTAAAATTATTAATTAATAAGTCCAAATCATCCATTACAACGGTTTCCTTAAGCATCTTTATTTGAGGAATAATTAGGTTCTCTAAATCGTCTATTAGTTTATTGTCCAATATAAATTTGTTATTTTTTATTGTTATGTTGTTATTATCGTTTTTGTTGTTATTGTCAGTTTCAAAGGGAATAAAATCTTTTAATGTTTCAATTAATTTGTCTCGCATTATCGGTTTTCTAATAATTCCGTCAAATTTAAATTCCCCATAAATTTCTTTATCCGATTTTGAGGAGGCCGTAAACGCAATAATTTTAGTTTTGTTTGTATTTGGCATTAATCTAATTTTTTTCGCTGCCTCAATTCCGTTAATATCAGGCATTCTTATATCCATTAATATAACTGAGGGAATAATTTCGTCTAAAATGGGCTTGGCGTTGTTAAATGAATTAGCCTGTAAAACATTTAACCCCAATTCCGTTAAAATTATTTTAGCTATCTCTCTGTTGGAATCTATATCATCAATAATTAAAATATCAGACTTTAAAAATTTGGTTTGGATATTGTTTTGGTTGGTTTGTGTTTTGTTTTTTGAAGTGTTTTCGGATAACTCAATATTCATAATTGTAACAATAAAGGTGCTTCCTTTATTAATTTCGCTTTCAACGGTAATTTCGCCCCCCATTAAATTTACTAAACGTTTGCTAATAGCTAAACCTAAACCGGTTCCGCCGTATTTTTTTGTTTCTCCGTTTGTTGCCTGTCTAAACGATTCAAAAATTAAGTTGAAATGTTCTTTAGATATACCTATGCCCGAATCTTTTACTTTAATAATTAGAGTTCCAAAATTCGGACTATCGTTATTTATTAAAAAAGAGGTTTCAATTATTACACTGCCTTCTTCGGTAAACTTAACAGCATTCCCCACCAAGTTAAATAAAACCTGTCTTAGTCTAATTTCGTCAATAATAAAATTGTAGCTGTTGTTAAAATTAATGACCGTTTTAATCTCAATTTTTTTATTATTAGCTTGGTACGAAAAAATTTGTTCAATCTCTTTTATAAGGCTTGTTAAATTAATTGGCTCCTTAAATAATTCTATTCTACCCGATTCAATTTTTGATAAATCTAATATGTCGTTAATTAATGCCAAAAGTGTTTTTCCGCTAATTAAAATGGAGTTAAGAAAATTCTTTTCTTGCGGTGTTTTAACCATATTTAATAAAATTTCGCTAAAACCTAAAATTGCATTCATTGGGCTTCTTATTTCGTGGCTCATGTTTGCAATAAATTCGGATTTTGCAGTGTTTGCTTTTTCCGAAATTTCTTTGGCACGCATCAGTTCTGTCTCAAAATTTCTTCTATGTAATGCGCCGGAAATAATTTCGGCAGCCAAACGCAATAGTGCTATATATTCAAAATCCCATTCGCGTTGTTTTTTCACTGAATCAAAACCAATAAAACCGACTAATTTATCAATAAAGAAAATAGGAATTGTTAATAAAGAAATTATTCCCTGCGGTTCAAGTATTTCCTTTTCGGTTAGGTATTCTTCCTCAATTTGCGATACGTCATGAATGTACACGTATTCGTTATTATTAAATTTTTCAAACCAGCGAGGAATTAAATCATTAGGCAAGTTTTTAAGGTTATCAATTTCGGGTGTAACGCCCTCGGCACACCATTCGTACGTATTGTTCATTGTGTTATTTAAGTAATCAAACTCAAAAATATATACTCTATCTACGTTTGCGTAATCACCAAGCATATTTAATGCTTTGTTTATTGATAGCGAAATTTCATTAAAATTGGATTGAATTAAAAGAGAAGATATTTCGTTAATTAAAGAGTGCAATAAATTTAAGGAATAAATTTTTTCTTCCATTTCTTTACGGCTGGAAATATCAGTTATAGTACCGCTTATAGTAATCGGTTGATTCGTTTCGGTAGTTTGCAATTGTGCAAAAATTTCAATCCATTTAATTTCATTTCCTTTTGTTTTAAGTTTTGTTTCAAATTTACAATACTCTCTATCTTTTGAAAGCAATTCTCTAAAATAAATTCTATTCTTTTGAATTTCGTACGGAACAAGAAAATTTTCAAACGAACGGTATAAACTTTCTTCTACAGTATAACCGGAAATAGATTCCCAAATAGGGTTTAAAAACAACCATTCCCCTAATTCGTTTGCCTGAAAAACAACTTCTTTTAGGCTGTTCACTACTAAACGATATTTTGCTTCGCTTTCGTTTAACGCTTGTTGAGCATTAATTGTATCTGTTATATCTCGGCTAACACCAATTATTCCTATTATTTCGTTATTGCCGTTACGTAAAGGAGATTTGGTGGTTAAGAAAGTTTTTTGAATTCCGCTATAAGAAGTTAAAATAGTTTTAACCGTTAAAGGTAAACCGGTTTGTATAATTTCTCTATCTTGTTCAATAAATTTTCGCGCATTATTTTCGCCAAACAATTCAAAATCATTTAGTCCGATAATATCTGAAGCCGGCAGATTGTTAAATATTTCAAATTCTTTATTACATTTTAAATAAACACCGTTTAGTGATTTTGCATATACAATATCAGGTAAGTTTTCTAATAACGAGTTTAGCAAGGAAGTTTGATTTTCCGAAATATTAATGTCTTCAACACTGCTTGTAATATCGGTTGCTATGCCGTGGATATAATCGGGGCGTCCGCATTCCCCTGACCAATAAGCCAAATGATTTTTAATCCAACGAATATCCCCGTTTTTATGAACAATACGATGTTTAACAACTAAAAATTTTTTTTCGATAACTTCTTTCATCTTTTCTTTAACAAAATCTCTATCATCGACATAAACACATTTATACCATAAGTTATCGAATTTAAAAAAATCTTCAATAGTATATCCGTAAATTTTTTCTACCGCTGAATTTAAAAATACGGTATTGTACTTAGGCAAAGCGACTGTCCAAACCATTTGGTCGGTATAATCAATAATTCTGGTTAATAATTCAAGTTTTTGATCTGCCGAAGTAAAGTCAGGGTCTTTCAATAAAAAACATGTAAAAACAAAAACTAAATCATTCCTTAAGGTTATGCTATTTATCGAAATATTAAATAAATTATTGTTGCAATAAGCGCTAATATTTGTGATAGTATTATTTTTAATTCCCTTTGCTATATAACTTATGTCATCGTTTTTAAAAGTAAAAACATCAAAAATGCTTTTATTAACAATATTAACGTCAATACACGAATGCCCTAAAGTAAAATAAGGAGTATCGTTTAATGAAGTAATAATTAAATCGTAATTTAAGGTGAGAATTAACTCGGGACTCATTTATATACATTTCCGTACAATGATTAATAACAAATTAAAGTAAATAAAATAACGAAATAAATAAACAAAAAAAAGAGAATAATTAAACAGTAAAAATAAAATAAAGACGTAGAATATTACTAATCGTCTTCGTTAATGTAATCGATAAAATATAGGTTGAAATTTGATAAGTCTTGTTCTTCGATATTAAAAGTAACAATATCGGCAAAATTATTAAGCACAACAACGGCATTAATACTTGCGTCTTTTGCTTCCAAATCTGCAATTTTAGAAGCAACGTTAAGATTAAGAATTTTAATATCATCGTAAAATTTTTGAAGTTTTTTCAGTTCCCAGTCGGGATTTTTTCCGTTTGTTTTGCGCATAAACTGAGCCAATAAGTACATTGAAAAAACTTTGTATTCGGTTTCTTCCAAAGTTGCAAACGGCAAATGGAAACGAACCATCGGTTTTAATTTACCCATAATGGGGCAACCGCTGGTAACCATTAATATTCCTATCAAACTACTAACACCGCTTTGTACGTCTGTTTGTTTATAGTAACCTCTATCATCGGAAGTTACTTCAATAAAAACTTTATCGAATGAAGATACATTATTAAAAGAATTGATTACACAATGTAAATTTACCGCAACCGGGCAATATTTATATTCGTCACCGTTAAGCGGACAGTGATTACATCTAAAATGCTCCATCTTTGTCCATTCCGGATATTCGAACGAGTCTCGTAATAAAGTCATAGTTAAAGGCTCTATTTTAATATCAAATTTAATGGTTCTTTCGTCATTAAATTTAAACGAGAACTTATAGTTTATCAAATCTTTTTTAAAATACATTTTTCCTTATAGTTTATTCTTTACATTTCATTATCGTAATATTTATTAATAAATACAATATCCGCAAAAAATATTTTTTATTAATGTGCGCTGCAATACATTGCAGCATTGCGGATAGCATATCCGATTTGCTAATGCTAAAAATACGAATAAAACAACTTTTTTAGTGCATAATTTTACAAATCTAATAAAATTATATTGAATAAAAAAATATTATTACGTAATTTGCAAGTCAATTTTAAATTTTTGCGGATATAGTAAAATGAAATTCAAAAGAAGAACCCATACGTGCGGACAGTTACGAGAAGAACATATTGGAACGGAAGTAGTACTTAACGGATGGGTAGATAACAGAAGAGACTTAGGCGGTGTAATATTTATTGATTTACGCGATAGATACGGTATTACTCAAATTGTATTTGAACCGACTTTTAATCTTCAGGCACACGAAGCCGGTAAAGAGTTAAGAAGTGAATTTGTTGTTTCTATTGAAGGTAAAGTAAGGAGAAGACCGGAAGGGACGGAAAATCCTGCGCTTGCTACCGGTAATATTGATGTTATGGTTGAAAAACTTGTTATACTTAATACCGCAATTACTCCTCCGTTTCAAATTAAAGACGATATTGATGTTAACGAAGATTTAAGATTAAAATATAGATATTTAGACTTAAGACGCGCAAAATTGCAAAATAATATTCTTATGCGACATAAAGTTACACAAATTGCGCGCGAGTATTTTGATAAAAATTCGTTTGTGGAAATAGAAACACCGGTATTAATGAAAAGTACTCCGGAAGGAGCTCGAGATTTTTTAGTGCCGAGCCGTTTGCACAAGGGAAAGTTAGATCGGAAGAGCGTCGTGTAGGGAAAGAGTGTAGATCTCGGTGGTC
>CALGLM010000314.1 GCA_937930275.1 uncultured Ignavibacteria bacterium | reverse complement strand
CACGGTGTTTTGTCATCTAATATACATAAAGCGTAAATTATGAAAATTAAATCGCTTAAAATTGCCGTTATCGGTGCCGGCAGATGGGGTATTAATCATGTTAAAACTGCTTTTAGTTTGATTGAAGGCAAAAATATTTATGTTTGTGACAGAAATAATTTGGTTGAACAGAAGATAAAAGCAATATCGGAAGAAATTAATTTTACAACTGATTATAATAGTATTTTATCAAATAATGAAATTAGTTGCATAATTATATCAAGTCCAGCAGAAACACATTATTCAGTTTGTAAAGATATGCTTTATGCCGGAAAACATGTTTTAGTTGAAAAACCGATTACTTTACACTTAGAAGAAGTAGTTGAATTAAATGAGATAGCCGAAAATAAAAATCTTAAATTAATGGTAGGTCATGTCTTGTTATATCACCCCGCCATTTTATATATAAAAGATTCAATTAAAAACGGTAGTTTAGGGAAGCTGCAATATATTTATAGCAATAGATTAAACTTAGGTGCAATAAGAAGCGAAGAAAATATTTTATGGAGTTTTGCCCCTCATGATATTTCTATTATACAATTTTTAATTGAAGCTGATCCTATATCAATTGTTGCAAAAGGAGATGTGTTTTTACAAAATAATATTGAAGATACAACAATAACATATTTAAAATATCCTAATAATATATCCGCTCATATATTTGTAAGTTGGCTGCATCCATTTAAGGAACAAAGATTGGTGGTAATTGGTGAAAAAGGTATGTTCGTTTTTGATGATACACTTAAGACAGAAAAATTAAAGTTTTATCATAAAGGTTTTATTGTTACAGATAGCGGGATAGAAAAATTCGATCAAGATTATGAAGTTATTGAGCTGCAAAATTTAATGCCGTTAACAGAAGAACATCTTCACTTTTATAATTCCGTATTAAATAACTTGGAACCAAGAACGAACGGAAAACATGCTATAGCCGTTCAAAAAATTCTTTACGAAGCAACAAAATGTTTAAGACCCAATTGAGGAATATATGAGTGAAAAAAACTATTATGTAAACGAACATGCCGTAGTGGACGATGGTGTTGAAATTGGAGAGGGTACAAAAATTTGGCATTTTTCACATGTGCAAAAAGGTTCTAAAATAGGAAAAAAATGCGTATTAGGTCAAAATGTAAATGTTGCAAATGATGTGGTTATAGGGGATTATGTAAAAATTCAAAATAATGTATCTGTTTACGAAGGAGTAACTTTAGAAGATTATGTGTTCTGCGGTCCTTCAATGGTATTTACAAATATTTTGGACCCGAGATGTAAATATCCTCAGGTTGGTAAGGAATTTTATATCAAAACCCTTGTAAAAGAAGGAGCATCGTTGGGCGCTAATTCAACCATAGTTTGCGGACATACAATAGGAAAAGCTGCATTTGTGGGTGCCGGATCAGTTGTTACAAAAGACGTACCCGATTTTGCTTTGGTAGTAGGAAATCCCGCAAGAATAGTAGGTTGGGTTAGTGAAGCCGGTAAAAAACTAACATTTGATAAAAACGGTATTGCTTTTTGTGAAAAATCGAAAAAAAAGTATAAATTTGAAAACGGGAAAGTAACAGAAATATAATTTTGAATTATGAATTCTTAATTTTGAATTATCGACATTAGACAATATGAGTAAAAAAAACAATATTATTTTGGAAAAAAGTTTAGACTTTGCGATAGATATTATTGGGCTTTTCAAAGTACTTACTTCAAAAGGAGAATTCATTATTTCAAAACAATTGTTTCGAGCTGCTACTTCAATTGGTGCAAATGTGAATGAAAGTACAGCGGCAGCTTCAAAAAAGGACTTTATTAGTAAAATAACTATAGCATCAAAAGAAGCACGGGAGACAGAATATTGGTTATTACTTCTTGAAAAATCACAAATTGTTGCTTTTGATTATTCAAAATATATAGCTAAAATTACAGAAATTAATAAAATATTAACATCTATTGTTAAAACTTCGCAAGAAAAATCTGAAATTAAATAAATAATAATTTAAGTGTTAATTAAAAATTAAAAAATAACAAAGTAGTAAATAATTCAAAATTCAAAATTCAAAATTGAGAATTAATATGAACGTTCCATTATTAGATTTAAAAGCGCAGTACAAGTCGCTAAAAAAAGAGATTGACGAAACTTTAATAAGAGTTGCCGAATCTCAATATTTTATTTTAGGTCCCGATGTAGACAGATTAGAAGCAGATATTTGCGACTATACCGGTGCAAAAAGAGCAATCGGAGTCTCTTCCGGTACCGATGCTCTATTATTGGCATTAATGGCATTAGATATTAGACCGGGTGATGAAGTAATTGTACCGACTTACTCGTTTTTTGCAACCGCCGGGGTTGTTGCAAGATTAAATGCTATTCCGGTTTTTGTTGATAGCGATCCTGTTACGTTTAATATTGACCCAAAGCAAGTTGAGTTGGCAATAACCGAAAAAACTAAGGCAATTGTTCCTGTTCATTTATACGGTCAAAGTGCCGATATGGATGAAATTATGGCTATTTCTAAAAAACATAATTTATTTGTTGTTGAAGACGGAGCCCAAGCAATTGGAGTTGAATATAAAGACGGAAGACAAGTAGGAACTATTGGCACAATAGGATGTTTTTCTTTCTTCCCAAGTAAAAATTTGGGCGGATTTGGTGACGGAGGTGTTGTTACTACTATGGACGAACAACTTGCCGAAAAATTAAAAATTATGAGAGTTCACGGCGGACACCCAAAATATTACCACAAAATGATCGGCGGAAATTTTAGATTGGATGCTTTACAAGCTGCTGTTTTAAGCGTAAAATTACCTCATCTAAATAGCTGGAGTGCAAAACGTAGAGAAAATGCAGAATTATACACTAAACTGTTTGTGAAATTGGGATTAGCCGAAAAAACAGGCTTAACCGAATTTGATAATTACAATAAAGTTTTACTTCCAAAAGCTGTTTATAAAGACACAACCGGATTAAATAATTATCACATTTATAACCAATTTATTATACGAGTTGAAAAACGCGATGAATTGATAAACCATTTGCGTCAAAAAAGTATCGGTTGCGAAATCTATTATCCTGTGCCGTTCCATAAGCAAGAGTGTTTTAATTATTTAATGGAAAATCCATTCTATAAAAAAATTAATTTTGCAAATGCTGATTTTGCCGCAGAGCACTCTTTAGCTCTGCCAATATACCCTGAATTAACTGAAGAACAGATACGATATGTAGTTAATTCTATTAAAGAATTTATAGGTTAATAAATTGCCGATTGAGATTAAAATCTTTGTCGGCATATAAAATTTTTTCTAAAAAACAAGAAGAAAAAATGTTGTGTGATAAGCATCATTTAATGATATTTTAATTTTCAAGTTTATTGATTAAATGATAATTATTATTTATTTTTGTAGTTCTTAAAAATAATATCAAAATAAGACTATTTATCTTGTTTTAATTGTTTGTGACTTACGTGGCGGAGCTATATCCGCTTTTGATTAAGGATTATATTTGAAAGTATCAATTATAGGTTGCGGCAACATGGGACTTACATATGCTAAGTCGTTTGTTGCATATAATAAAGTAGTTGCCGGAAAATTAACATTAGTAGCAAAAGATAAAGCGGGAATTGAACGCATAAAATCACATGGTTTTACTAATGTTACAGATATTATTAACGGGGATGTATTAAACTCGCATGTAATAATATTAAGCGTAAAACCGCAGGATTTATCAACTGTAGCAAAAGGTTTATCCGGAAAAATTAAATCTGATACGCTTGTAATTTCAATACTTGCAGAGATCGGAAGAGCACACGTCTGAACTCCAGTCACCGTACGTAATCTCG
>CALGLM010000313.1 GCA_937930275.1 uncultured Ignavibacteria bacterium | reverse complement strand
AGCTAAAGGTTTACAGAGGATGAAAGAAGCCGGTTTTGAAGCTAAAGTTAACGAAGAAACAGAATCAGTGTTAGCTGAACTTGATTTTGTATCGAAAAGTATAGGAAAAACGGGTATGAATGTTATTAAGCCATTAATTAGAATAAGCAAAAAAGACTTATGGAAAATTAATTTACTAAAATAAGGTAATAATTGATTTAAATATATAAAAAGACATAATGTCCGGAACTATTTAATGAATTAACAATGTTATAAATTCGTTAATTAACTTACGGAGATCTAATGATAAAATCTACTTTCTTTACACTCTTTCTATTCCTTTCAATATCTGTTATCGGACAATGGAGTAAAACAAATTTTAACGAAATGAATTATGGCTATAGTATGGCGTACTCAAATAACGTTATATATGTCGGTACGTTAACTAAAGGAATGTTTAAATCAACTGATAACGGGGATACATGGGTTGAAATAAATAATGGTTTACCAATTAAACAAATCTGGGCTGTTAATGTATTAGATGATGTTGTATATATAGGTACAAACGGCGGAGGACTATATAAATCAACCGGCAAAGGTGATAGTTGGGAAATTGCCAATAACGGAATTTCGAGTACTGCTACAATAAAAGATATTAACAAATTTGGCAGTAAGTATTTTGCCGCTTCATCAAATGCCGGTATTTATGTTTCGGATAACGGTTTAGATTGGCAACAAAATAATACGGGAATTACGGGATTAGTTGCAACATGTTTATTAAACACCGGTACAGATTTATTTTGCGGCGTTTTACAACGTGTTTATAAATATGACCAAGCTAATTCTGCGTGGGTAAAAACAAGTAACGGTTTACCGAATTCTTCGGTTAATTCTTTAGCTTATTTTTCGGATAATTCAAATAATTACTTAGCCGCAGGTTTATATTCGTCAGTTTCGGAATTAGCAATTTCTAATGATTATGGATTAAATTGGGTAGTAGCAGATAATGCTTTACCTAACGTTCCTGTTTATACGGTTATAGCTGTTAATAATGTGCTTTTATTAGGAAATGATTACGGAGTATATATTTCAGATGATAAGGGTAATAATTGGAATGATTTTAGTCAAGGATTTACAGGTGCATCTTATGCAACTTTTTTAACAAAAGGGTTAAACGACATATATGTACTTTACAAAGGGGGAGTTTGGAAAAGAAGCATTTCAGACTTTATCACATCTGTAAAAACTAATGAAATTAATAATTTAGATTATACGCTAAATCAAAATTATCCAAATCCTTTTAATCCTTCAACCAATATTAGCTTTATATTACCTGTTGGCGGATTTGTGTCTTTAAAAGTATATGATAGTTTGGGAAAAGAAGTATCAACGCTATTAAATGAACAAAAACATGCCGGCTCTTATTCAATTAATTTTGATGCAACCAATTTAACCAGCGGAATATACTATTATAAACTTTCATCCGGAAATTTTACCCAAACAAAAAAGATGGTTTTAATTAGGTAATTATTCTTTATAAATGGGTATGTGTTAAATTATATGCATACCCATTCCTCACTATTTTGTTTTCTTTTCTAACTTATTGCAAATTATATTTTTTATAATATAAGAAAAAATAATTAAATTATTTGTACTATTTTATATATATTTAATGCTAAGTGAAAAAAATATAAATTAAATTAGCAAATGAAAACGGGCTATAAAAATATTTTCATTATCAGTAACAAAGAGAATTGAATTATTGTTTAAATAAAACGACATCTGGGGTTAGATTTAAATGAAACAACAATTAAAAAATATAATAACTGACTATGGCTTAAAAATAATTGAAGAACCAAAACGCCTTGAAGCAATTATAAACGATTTATTAATTACAGAAAGCAAAAGTGATTTGTTTGCAATAAAATTAGCTTTACAACAATTACTTGTAAGCGAATTGAAAACGAAAGGTTCAGCTTATTGTCATATTTTTAAATATAAACTGATTAATGACTTTGGTTTAGCTGAAGAAAAAGCCAATTATGCCTTAAATGCTTGGTATTTTGCTCTTTTTAGTAAAGAACTTGAAGTAGAAAATAAAAATAAAGATACTCTAGATACAAATAATAAAATCAATAATAAACAAATTTACAACACTGCTGAAGAATATAATGAAGCAGGTAATGCAAAATATAATTTAGGGGACTATGAAGGCGCAATAAAAGATTATACCAAAGCCATAGAATTAGACCCGAAATTTGTGTATGCATATTATAATCGCGGAAATGCAAAAAACAATTTAGGGGACAATGAAGGAGCAATAAAAGATTATACAAAAGCAATAGAATTATATCCGAAATATACAGATGCATATATTAGACGCGGAATTGCAAAAGACGAACTAGGGGACAATGAAGGAGCAATAAAAGATTTTACCAAAGCGATAGAATTAGACCCGAAAGATATGATTGCATATTATGGACGCGGAATTGCAAAATATAAGTTAGGGGACAATGAAGGAGCAATAAAAGATTTTACCAAAGCGATAGAATTAGACCC
>CALGLM010000312.1 GCA_937930275.1 uncultured Ignavibacteria bacterium | reverse complement strand
CGAGATTACGTACGGTGACTGGAGTTCAGACGTGTGCTCTTCCGATCTCGATACTATAGTATAAACCTCCTTTAAAAATTAACAAGTCTTCTAAATTAAGTCCGTCATTATCGGATAGTGTAAAAACTTTTTCGGCTTTTTCTAATTTTTCTAATGCATTTTCATAGTTTTGCAACTTGTAATAATTATGAGCCTCTTTAAACAATTGTTCAAATTGAGACATTTTTCCTCCGAGATTTATATTTTTTATTAATTTCCAACTTGTTTTTTTACACTTTCTAATAAAGTTTTTATTTCGCTTACGCTAACTTCGTTCACTTCACTCAATTCGTGTTTTTCACAAAATTTTAATAAATTTTGCAAGTTAAATATAGCTAAATTTAATTCATTTTGTTTTATGTTTATTAATGCTTTATTTATATATTCAATACCCTTGTCTTTGTGAATAGGATAATATAGTTCTTTAGCTTTAATTGTAGCATTATTTTGCCAAATTTCTATGGGTTCAACACCCCATTTTTCAACAAATTTTTGCTTATTAATTTCCAATATTTGTTTATATTTGTCAAAACCTTCTTCTCTAAAGCTTTTGGAACCGTAATGATGTATAAATACATCCCCTGCAATTATTGTTTTATACCCCGCCAAATTACTTCTCAAACAAAAATCATCGTCTTCAAAATTACCCGGATTAAATCTTTCATCCAATCCTCCTATTTTGTCAACAACTTCTTTTTTAATTAGTGTAAAAAAGAAAGCTGCACGAGGGAAGTTAATAATTTTAAACTTATTTTCATTGCAAAACTTATCGGCGTACTGATACATCATTTCTAAATCGTTATAATCGCATTTATCAACTTGCTGCAAACCGCTTGCATTGTTAGACATACACCCGATAATTCCGTATTCTTTGGCATTAGCAAGTTTTAACAATCTTTCTACAGCCCCATTAGTAACAACAATATCATTATTAGCTAAAATTATATAATCGGTTTCTATTTCGGCTAAACCTCTATTAATTGCACTTGCAAACCCGTGTTCATAGTCATTACTTAACAAAACAACATTCTTAAAATTTTCAATATCTTTTTGTATTTCTTTTAATTCTGTTTTGTTACTTCCGTCATCAACAAGAATTATTTTTATAGGAATTGTACAATTACTTAAAATGCTATGCACGGTAACCAAAGTTGATTCCGATTGATTTAAGAACGGAATTATTATACTAACTAATACTTTTTCTTTTTTAACTACTTTATAAATATATTGAAAAACTTTGCTTTCTTCGTCAAATCGTTTTTCGTCAATACCTATTTGTTTTAATGCAGAAAGGAAAAAGTCCGGATATACAATTTTATCCGTTATATATGAATTCAAAACTACTACCGATCTAAGTCCGCAACTTTCAAGCATATTTTCTATGCTTTTTTTCGTAAAAAAGCGCAAATGCGTTTTATCCAAAATTCCCGCTTCGGTATAATCAAAATTTCTGTCTAATAAATTTAGAACAACCGAATAATGCATTATATTAGGTAAACTAATTATTATTTCTCCGGTTAGTTTTAATTTTTCTTTAAGACGATTTAATACCGATTCGGGATTAGGTAGATGCTC
>CALGLM010000311.1 GCA_937930275.1 uncultured Ignavibacteria bacterium | reverse complement strand
TCAAGATTAAGCCCTTTACTTTTTGCACCATAAATATTTTCCGTAATTAACGGTTGTAAAATATCTCTATCTAAATTTATAAAATCAGGATTATAGTCATAAGTTCCTGTCTGAAGTTCACTCATATTCAACAGCAAATCAATTGTCCTAATTAAGCGGCTGCCGGCTCTATTTACCGATACGAAACTACTTTTTAAATCTTCATCCAAATACTCGTCTAATTCGTCTTTAATTAATCCCATAAAGCTTAATATTACGTTTATAGGCGTGCGTATTTCGTGCGACATTTGAGCAAGAAATTCGGATTTTAGACGATCTGATTTTTCGGCAATCTCTTTTGCTTCAATAAGTTGCTTATCAATATTTTTTCGGTCAGTAATATCTTGTGCAATCCCGATATAATTAGTAATTTGTCCTTTTTCGTTTGTCATAGGCGAAATATATAACAACAACCAACAGAAATCGCCTCCGGCTTTCTTAAATTCAATTTCGCCTTGCCATTCGCCCCCTTCCTTTAACATATTTTTAGCGCTTTTGCTTAGATTATTTTCGTTTAAATAGGGAAATATTCCGAGTTCGGCAGTAGATTTACCAAGTACATCATTTAACGCAAAACCCGTAATTTCGGTAAATTTGGGATTAGCGTATTTAATTATTCTATCTGCTCCCGTAATAAGAATTATTGTGGGATTTTGTTCAATAGCTTTTTTGAATATTCTTAAATTTTCGTCATTTTTAAATTTTTCAAGGGCAGTATTTAACGAATTCATCATTAACATAAACTGCTTTGTGTCTAAATCGGTATATGAGTGTTTTTTATTAATTAAACCGGCAATTAACCCAATTTTATTATTGTTAAATATAGGAATAGCAACTATACGCTTTATTGTAACATCTAAATTGGGAAGAGTAACTTGTTTGTAATAAATATCGGAATAATCATTAAAAACAATTTTGTCTTTAATTTTTAGCGGATATAGCCATAACGGAAGATCTGTTTTATCAAATTTTATTTGTTTTTCGTTATTATTTACTTTAATAAAGTTATCCTTATAATAAATAATTGTATTTTCAATGTCCTCGTCTTCATTAAAAAACAGTAAATATCCGCCGTCACTATCGGTTTGTTTAACTGCTTCTCTTAATAAAAACGCAGTGATTTCCGAATCTTCATACTCACTCATCTGATATACTTTTAACAACGTCTCGGTTCTTAACTGGTTAAGTTTTCTTTCTTCTTCGGCAATTAGCTTTTCCGAAACATCGGTAACAATATCCATTATATTATTAGGTTTACCGTTATTATCATAAATTAATTTGGCTCTAAACTCACCCCAAAATGTAGAATTGTCTTTTCGTTTTAATTTTAGTAATATCTTATCAATCTTTGATGTTTTAAGCAGTCCAAAATAACTTTCGTTTAATAAGAATGCGGATTCTTCCGAAACTAAATTAAAAGCGTTAACCCCAACTAAATCATTTCCGCTTTTATAACCGAATAATTCCGCCTTTTTATCATTTGCAAAAATTATTTGCCCGTTTATATCCATTAATGAAATACCGTCCGGGGATGTGTTTACAATTGTTCTGTATAGATACTCGCTTTTTCGTACAGTCTCTTCAAGCTTTTTTTGTTCGGAAATGTCTATAATAATACCTCTTAAACCCTCTATTTCTCCGTTTCTGATTAACGGAGCACTATATATTAATACAGGTATTTTTTGACCTTTACTTGTTTGTACTACATATTCATTAGAAGTAATTTTTTTATTATTTAGTCTATAGTTAAAATTATTAATAGCTTTTTCTTTACTTTCCGGTGAAATAAAACTTAATATATTAAATTCTTTTTCGTTAACGCTTTCTGCAACATTAAACATTTTATAAGCATACGAATTGCAATAAGTAATAACCCCGTTTTTATCTGCTTCAAAAAATACCTGCGGAATTAATTCTGCCGTTTCGTTAAATTGTTGTTCAACATTAAATAATTTATTTTCGGTTTCGCGCATGTACGTAATATTGCGAATAATACTAACAACTGCTTTTTGTCCGCTTTTATATGTTATTATTTTGCTTCGGATATCAAGATAATAAACCTCGCCGTTCCATAAAGTAACTACGGTTTCCAAACGGTGATTGAAATTTCGCAGAAAATTTATCGGTTTAGCATGCGGAGTAAGATAAACAGAGTCGTAATAATTGCCTATTAATTCACTTCGTGACTTGTTTACAAGATTACAAAAATTTTGGTTAATATCTATAATAAAGCCGTTTTCGTCAACTATTCTTAAACAATTATTTGATAGTTCCCATAAAGCTCTATATTCTTCTTTTTGGTCAAATACCGAACGGTCTTCTACTTCGTTCAATTCAGCATAAAAAATAAAATACTCGTTTTTGCCGCATTCAACCAAGTTGGAAATTATTGAAAGCAGATATTTTCTATCGTCAACATCAATACTAATTTGCCCCAAGCACTCTTTTTGCAAAAAAAAGAGGTCTAATTTATTCCCAAACATATCACCAATATTATATTTTGAACTTTCTTTTAACTCAATTTTATTTAAGAATACTTCCTTAAATAATTTATTGCCAAAAATGGTTTCTTTTTGTTTATCACAAATCCAAACTAAATCATTCAGCAAATTAGATATTGTAAATAATAAACCGTCAACATTTTCAGATATTGCCAAACTATCTTTCAATAATGTGAATAAATTATTTATATCTGATTGCTTTTTATGCAAACCGCCAAAAGCCATTAACAAGACCTCGGATTATTAATAACATTTTAAACTAAATTAAAAATAGATATTATTATAATTAATTTCTATGAAAAAACAAATCTTATTTTTATTTTAAAGTACTAAATTTATAGGTATAACATGAAAAAAATACAATTCAACACAGTAGAACTAATTAAGAAAAAACGTGAAAAAAATATTCTTTCCGAGGAAGAGATTATTTATTTAATAGAAAATTACTCAAAGGGAATAATTCCGGATTATCAATTTTCGGCTTTTTTAATGGCAGCATTTATTAACGGATTGAATACTGAAGAAACAGCGGCATTAACAAAAGCAATGCTCAACTCCGGTGATATTGTAAACCTTAGTTCATTAAAGGGCGTAAAAGTAGATAAACACTCAACCGGTGGTGTGGGAGATAAAACATCACTTATTATTGCACCTATTGCAGCGGCAGCCGGTGTTTACATACCTATGATAAGCGGTCGAGGATTGGGGCATACCGGAGGGACTCTTGATAAATTGGAAGCTATCCCCGGTTTTAATGTTAATTTAAATTTGAAAGAGTATAAAGAAGTACTTAAAAAATCGAAAATGGTTTTAATTGGTCAAACAAAAGAAATTGCCCCCGCTGATAAATTAATATATGCTTTACGCGATGTTACGGCAACGGTAGAGTCTATTCCGCTAATTACCGGTAGCATTATGAGCAAAAAACTTGCCGAAGGAATTGATGCTTTAGTTTTGGATGTTAAAACAGGAAGCGGCGCTTTTATGAAATCATTAAAAGATGCCGAAACTTTGGCTAAGTCATTAATTAATACGGCAAAAGCGTTTAATAAAAAAGTAGTTGCATATATTACCGATATGAATCAACCATTAGGATACAATATTGGAAACTGGCTTGAAGTTTTAGAAAGCGTTGATATACTAAAGGGGAAAGATATTCCTTATTTAACAGAATTGTGTTTGCATTTAGCCGGCACAATGATTTATCTCGGTGATAAAGCATCGTCGGTTAAAGACGGAATTACAATTGCAAAACAATTGATTGATAACGGAAAAGCTTATCAAAAGTTTTTGGAACTTGTAAAATTACAAGGCGGTGATATAAACTTTATTGAGAAACCAAATAAATATCCAAAAGCTAAATACAGTGTTAAGGTAAAATTTAACTCTTACGGATATGTAAAAGCTATTGATACATACGAACTTGGTATGGCTTCTTTACTGTTAGGTGCCGGAAGGCTTAAAAAAGAAGATATTATTGACCCAAAAGCCGGTATTATTTTTACTCCTAAAATAGGTGATTTTTTGAAAGAAGGAGATGAAATTGCCGAGTTATTTAGCAGCAGAAAAATTACCGAAGAAGATATTAACAAGGTAATTAAGTCAATTGAATTAAGCGAAGAAAAAGTTAAAGCCGCAAAATTAATTCATAAGGTTATTCAGTAAAATTTAAGGCAAAAGAGCACATAACTTATCAATCAGTAGAGTATTTGTGCTTCTTTTTGCCGGATAAATTAATTCCACTTCACTTTCTATTAATACTTTTTGGGCGTGAAATATATTAAAAGCGAATTTTGAATTTAGTTGTATAGCTTACTCTTTTACAAATTACGCCTATTTTATTAACCAATTTTTTAATTATCTTTAATAATAATATCTTGTTAAAATCTTAAGGGAAATAATACAGCTATTTACAATTAAGCCGAATATATTTCCCCGTTAAGAAAACTTTTACAAAGCAGATAAAGTCGGTTGGTGTTTTCAATTTATTATTAGCAATTGCTTTATATAGCCATACAATGTATTTAACAAAACCAGACATCGTTTATTACTTAAAAGTTAACCCTATTTCTAATTTTTTTGTCATTAAAAACTATCTACTATAATTTCGTTTAATGGTTTTCTTTTCCTTTCTGCTAATTCTCGCTCTTTTAAATCTTGGGGTAATTTATCCGGACTATCGGCGTATCCTAACGAAATAATACAAACCGGTTCAATATTATCCGGTATATTAAAACTTTCAATTATTTTTTTAGTTTCAAAACCGCCCATCGGATGTCCTTGTATATTGTTAGCATATGCGGCAAGTAATAAATTTTGATTTGCAGAACCAACATCATACATATAGTATCTATTTTCTTTCCCTTTGTACTCAAAAGTTTTTTTTGCCATACTTAGTACTAATACGCTTGCATTTTTTGCCCACTGTTGGTTAAAAGGCGCAAGGGAATCTAAAATTTTTTTAAATTTTTCGGTACCGTTATATGCATACAAATATAGCCAAGGCTGTTCGTTCATACTGCTTGGAGCCCATCTTGCGGTATCAAAAATTTGTTTTAGTAAATCTTCGGAAATTTGTTTATTAGAGTATGACCTAATACTTCTTCTATTATATATCGCTTCTGTTAAGTTTTTCATATTTTCTCCTATTTTAAGTTATAGAAGGAAAAATGAAATTTTAAAGTTCCTAAACAACTACTATATATTGCGAATGTTATTTTAACACGGAAATTACTTTAATTTATTGCTTTTCTTAATCTTTCAATATCGTTTTTAACAAACTTAGGATTTGGCGAACCGAGTGTAATTTTATTTTTTAAGCAGCTTTCAACACTCAATAAATCATAAATATCTCTTTCAAACTTAGGCGAAAATAATTTGTAATCTGCTAAACTGATTTGATTTAAAGGGAGTCCCGTATCTTCACTAAATTTAACCAGTCTGCCAATAATGCCGTGGGCTTCCCTAAACGGAACTTGTTTTTTGACCAAATAATCAGCTAAATCGGTTGCAAAAATGGTGCTGGTATTAAGTTCAAAATTAAATCTATTTGTTCTAAACTTTGCCGTTTTAATAATTTGTGTAAAAATATAAAGCGAATCAATATATGTATCAAAACTATCAAACACAGGTTCTTTGTCTTCTTGCAAATCCCTGTTATAACTTAAAGGAAGCCCTTTTAACGTAACTGCTAAAGATAAATAATTACCATATGCTCTACCGCTTTTACCCCTAATTAATTCAGCCATATCAGGATTCTTTTTTTGCGGCATTAACGAAGAACCCGTAGTGTATTTATCGGAAAGAGTTAAAAACCCCCATTCGTATGTACTCCACAAAACAATTTCTTCTGCAAATCTGCTTAAATGCATACAGCCAATTAACACGGCATTTAAGAAATCAAGTAAAAAGTCCCTATCTGCTACCGTATCTAATGCGTTGGGCGTAACATTTTCAAATCCCAATAATTTTGAAGTTTTTATTCTATCTAAGGGTAAAGTAGAACCGGCTAAAGCCCCCGAACCAAGCGGATTAAAATCGGTTTCTTCTTTGCAAAACTTGAACCTAATTTTATCTCTTTCCAACATTTCCACATAAGCTAACAAATGGTAAGCAAGCGATATAGGTTGAGCGCGCTGCAAATGTGTATAACCGGGTATTATAGTTTCTATATTATTTTCGGCAATATCTAAAAGAATTGTTTGAAATTTTTTTAACTCTTTTTCTATTTCAGTAACAGCTTTTTTTAGCCATAATTTTGTTGCCGTTAATACTTGATCGTTACGGCTTCTACCCGTATGCAGTTTACCGGCATCTTCACCTATAAGCTCATATAATTTGCTTTCAACTGCGGAATGAATATCTTCATACTTTTCTTTTTCAATTATCCATTCCCCTTTTTTATACATAACCTCAATTTTTTTAAGACCTTTTGTTATATTATTAGATTCTTCTTTACTAATAATACCTGCAGAAAAAAGCATAGCTACATGAGCTATGCTTCCTTTTATATCTTCAAAAATCAGTCGTTCGTCAAAGTTAAGCGAGGAAGAAAATCGTAAGGCTTTATTATCCAACGATTCCTTAAATCTACCTCCCCAAAGCATTATGCAACTTCTCTTTTACTTAACACTTCATTTTTTACAATCGACATAGTTTTATATGGCAACCCGTAAATAGTCATAAATCCGGTGCTTGCTTTATGGTCAAACTTATCATCGCTTGTGTAAGTTGCAAGCTCCATATTATATAAACTATAATCGGAAGTTCTTGAAGCCACAATTGTATTTCCTTTATACAATTCCAACACTACTTCACCCGTAATATTTTCTTGGGTTTGATCTACAAAAGCAGCCAATGACTTAAACAAAGGAGTAAACCATAAACCGTCATAAATCATGTTTGCAACTTTGTTAGATACATCCTGCTTAAACCTAAATGTTTCTTTATCCATTATTAATTTTTCCAATTCATAATGGGCTTTATGAAGAAGTGTTGCCCCAGGTGCTTCATAAACTTCACGCGATTTAATACCTACCACACGGTTTTCTATCATATCAATTCTACCAATACCATGTGCACCGGCAATTTTATTTAAAGTTTCCAACAATTTAACCGGTTCCAATTTTTCGTCATTTACCTTTACCGGAATCCCTTTTTCAAAGAAAATTTTCACAAATTGACTTTTTTCCGGTGCATTTTTGGGATTAACAGTTTTTTGATAAACATCTTCCGGCGGAGCTACACTTGGGTCTTCCAATATACCGCATTCAATTGCTATTCCCCACAAATTTTCATCAATAGAATAAGGGGATGCTTTTGTTACCTTAACCGGAATTTTATGTTTTTCGGCATAATCCATTTCTTCTTCTCTACTTTTAAACTCCCAATCTCTTAAGGGAGCAATAATTTCAAGATGCGGAGCTAATGTTTGAATGCCGACTTCAAATCTAACTTGATCATTTCCTTTTCCGGTACAACCGTGAGCAATAGCATCACAGCCTTCTCGGTTAGCAATATCTACCATCATTTTGGCAAGTAACGGTCTGCCTATTGCGGTTGCCATAGGATAAGTTCCTTCGTATAAAGCACCGGCTTTAAGAGCAGTCCACAAATAGTTGGTTACAAATTCGTGACGTAAATCTAATATAACGGCTTTTGATGCCCCTGTTTTTATCGCCTTTTCTTCCAAGCCTTCTAATTCGGCGGTTTGACCCAAATTTCCCGTTGCCGTTATTATTTCCGCATTATACTTTTCAGTAAGCCATTTTACCATTACGGAAGTATCTAAACCTCCCGAATATGCTACAACTATTTTTTTTGCCAATTTAATTTTCTCCTATTCTTTTTTAGGTGGTTGATTTAACATTAAGTCCTTTACTATTTGAACTACCTTTGGAATATGAGTATGCGAGCTTGGAATAATAAGCACGGTATCATCTCCGCCGACTGTTCCCATAATTTCGGGCTGATTTAATCTATCAATATGGTATGCAACGCCTTGTGCTCTTCCTGCCAAAGTTCGAACAATAACCATTGATTCGTTTTGCTGTACAAATAAAATCTCAAAGCTAATAAGTTTGGATATTTGCTTACCGCTTTCAAGCGAGTTAAGCACATATTTAATTCCCCCTTCCCCAACTGTTCGGATAACCCCTAACTCTGCAAAATCACGACTTAATGTTGCCTGAGTAACTTGAAACCCTTCTTCGGTTAATAGTTTTACAAGTTCTTCGTGGCTGCCTATTGCAGTTGTGTTAAGGATATCCTTAATTCTGTTTTGTCTTATTAGTTTTGCTGACATAATACCTACCATTATTAGTTTAAAATTTGTTGTTTAACAGACCGGTAAGTTTTTGGATAAAAATATTAACTTCTTTTTCCGTAATTATGTACGGAGGAAGAATTCTTAATACGCTATCACCGGACGTACCGACAACTATACCTTCTTCTAATAATGAACAGGCAATTGATTTAGCTGAAACTCCTTCGTTAAATTCAATACCTATCATTAAACCGCGTCCGCGTATAGTTTTAATTTTTTCAGTAATTGAATTTAATTCTTTTTTGAAATAATTTCCAATATTTTGTATAAAAATTAATTTTTCATCAGTTAATAAGTCAAAAACGGCATTAGCAGCAGCAACCGAGACCGGATTTCCTCCGAATGTTGACCCGTGTGAACCCGGTGTAATATATTGTGCCACATCTTCTATACAGGCAACAGCTCCTAATGGCAGTCCGTTTGCTATTCCTTTTGCCATTGTTATTATATCCGGTTTTACATCATCCCACTGGTGTGCAAAGTACTTACCCGTTCTTCCCGTTCCCGCTTGTACTTCATCAAAAATTAATAATAAGTTATATTTATCGCAAAATTTTCTAAGACCTTTTAGATATCCTTCTTCCGGAATTATTATGCCGCTTTCTCCTTGTATCGGCTCTACCATAACTGCTACCATGTCCGGATTATATAAATGCTCTAACGATTCCAAATCGCCGAAAGGAGCATATTTAAACCCCGGAAGTAAAGGGTAAAATCCTTCCCAAAGTTTATATTGCCCGCTTGCCGCCAACGATCCCATTGTTCTGCCGTGAAAACTGCCTAATGTTGTTAAAATCGTACTTCTTCCTTTTCCCCACTTTCTTGCAAATTTAATTGCAGCTTCGTTTGCTTCTGTACCCGAATTGCAGAAAAACACTTTATCCATTTTAGAGGCTTCTGCAATCTTACTTGCAAGTTTTTCCTGCGGAGTTGAAGTAAATAAATTTGAGACATGCCATAAATCGTTAATTTGTCTTTGAACTGCCTCGGTAATATAAGGGTGATTATGTCCGAAAGCCGTTACTGCAATTCCGCTTAAAAAATCTATATATTCTTTACCTTCAACATCGTAAAGATTAAATCCGTTACCTTTAACAAACTCGGTATAATATCTTGAGTAATTTTGTAAAAGATTGCTCATTCTTTTTTCTTCTAAATTAGGCTGATTTAACAATCCAAGTCCCTCCGTTTATTTTTATTTCTTCATCTAATTCAATTTCCGGATTTTTCCCGATCCATATCTTATTTATACCGTTATTTAGCAATTGAAGACAACTGCTTAATTTGGGGATCATTCCGTCTGTTATTTCTTTAGCTGCTATTCCGTTAATAATTTGTTGTTCATCAACTAATTTTTGAACAGCTCCGAATAATTTAACCCCTGTCACATCCGAAACAAAAAATACTGAATCTGCTTTTAATGCAGCTGCTAAAACTTCGGTAAATATATCTGCATTAACATTCATTAAACTACCGGTTTCGTTTCTGCAGACACTGCTAAAAATGGGTACAACCCCTTCTTTAACCAAAGTTTTAATCCAATCTACATTCCCCTTTACTACCGGAATTCCAACATTCCCTAAATTAAAATTAACGTTTTCTGCAATAAAAGTTCCCCTGTCAATTCCGGATAATCCTACTGCATCAATACCGCATGTTGTCATTCTACTAACTATTTTACTATTAAGTATTCCGGATTGCACTGCGGCAACCACATCCATAACTTTTTCAGTAGTTACACGTTGACCGTTAATAAATTTAGCCTCAAGTCCCAAAGCTTCAGACCATTCGGAAATACTTTGTCCCGCTCCGTGAACAATTATTAAACCGCCGAAAGCTTCTTTTATTTTTTTAATTTCGTTAATCCACAACTCAGTGTTAAATATATCGTTTAACGCTTTTCCGCTTATTTTTAATATTGCCGTTTTCATAAATTCACCTTAAGATCTGTATTCGGCATTAATTTTAATATAGTTTTCGGTAAAATCGCAAGTGTACCAAGTTGAACTATACTTTCCGCCGTTTAAATTAACATTAATAAAAACTTCGTTTTTGTTTAAGCACTTAAAAGCTTTTTCTTCATCTAAAACTACATTAAACCCCGGCAGTAGAACCGGTAAATTATCAAAATAAACACTTACCTTTTCGGGCTTTACCTCAGCACCGCTCATCCCGATTGAGGACATAATTCTTCCCCAATTTGCGTCGTTGCCGTACACTGCAGTTTTTACTAAAGGACTATTTGCAATACTTTTACCTGCCAAATCGGCATCTTTTTGAGTATCTGCACCTGTTATATTAACGGTAATAAGTTTTGTAGCCCCTTCCCCGTCTTTTGCAATAGCTTTAGCCATTTCCGTACATATTGTAAAAAGTGCATCATAAAACACACTTTCAGAATAATTTTTTTCATCAATAACCACTTCACTCAAACCGTTAGCCATAATAACTACCATGTCGTTTGTGCTGGTTTCACCGTCAACCGAAATTTTATTAAACGTATTTGTTACTGCTTTTTTTAGTAATTTGCTTAGTAATTCGTTTTCAATCTGTGCATCGGTTGTTATAAAAGCAAGCATAGTTGCCATATTAGGCATTATCATCCCGCTTCCTTTACAAATAGCCCCTATAGTAACCGGCTTATTATCAAAAGTAAATTTAACCGCAAATGATTTCATTGCAGTATCCGTTGTCATAATTGCTTCTGCCGCACTTAAACCTCCTTCATACGAAAGTTCCGGAACTATTTTATCAATTCCGTTCATTAAAGTGTTCATCGGCATTCTTTGACCTATAACTCCGGTGCTGCTAACCAAAACTTCGTTTGTATTAATACCAAGTTTGTTTGCAACATATTGTTGGCTTACAACAGCATCTTGATACCCTTCATCTCCGGTACAAGCATTTGCATTGCCTGAATTAACTAAAACTGCCTTTACTAATCCGTTATTTTTAATAACATCCTGTGATAACAATAAAGGTGCTGCTTTAACCTTATTTATAGTAAACGTACCGGCAACATTACACGGACGCGGGGAATAGATAAGGGCTAAATCTTTTCTTTTCCTTTTAATACCCGCAAATATTCCGGCTGCCTTAAATCCTTGCGTTGTTGTAACGCTGCCGTTTTCAATAAAGTTAATCATTTTGCAACTCCGTTATTTATTATTCCTAATGTTTCATCAAAATCGAACATTTTATTCATATTTTGTAAAGCCTGCCCCGAAGCCCCTTTTATTAAATTATCTATAGCCGATGTTATTATAACCGTATTATTTTTAACAGATACGTTAATATCACAAAAATTTGTACCGACTACCCAAGTTAAGCTTGGAGGTATTTGTCTTAATCGAACAAACTTAGATGCTGCATATTTTATATTGTAACTTTCATTAATCAACTCTGCCGCAATTTGTTTATTTAATTTTATAGTAGTTGTGGAATAAATTCCTATGGCAACAGGTAATAAATGAGTGGTAATAGAATAATCTGCCAGCAATCCGGCTTTTTTCAACTCCTGAGCAATTTCCGGTTGATGTCTGTGATTATTAACATTGTATGCCTTAACGTTTCCGTCCATTTCCGATAGTAACATTTCCGTTTTTGCACTTTTTCCCGCCCCACTTGTTCCGGAGTATGAACAAGTAGAGATAGTATTAATTGATTCGCTAAAATTTTCAACAAACGGTAAAACCGAAAGAAGCACCGATGTAGGATAACACCCCGGATTTGCAATTAGATTTGTATGAATGTAATCTATATCATAATAATCTGCAAGCCCATATTTTTTTTCATTTAGTAAAGCGGGTGAATTATGTTCTATTTTATACCATTTTTCATATTCAATAGGGTCGTCAAATCTATAATCTCCCCCTAAATCAATTACTTTTTTTCCTTTTTTAATTAATTCCGGAATATAGTTTAAAGCTTCACCGTGTGGTAAAGCTACAAAATAAACGTCATGCTCAAACGATATATCATCAACGGAAAGTATATTACTATCTTCAACGGTATTCATTAATTCCGGAAAGAGGTTAAGAAGCCTATTTCCCGCACTATTGTTTCCGTAAACAGTAATATTTTTTACCTTAGGATGATTTGCTCCAAACTGTAATAATTTTTTACCGGTATATCCCGTACCGCCTATTATACCTAAACTAATCAACATTTCACCTATTAACTACAAAACTTCATTTAAAAATTGAAGTGCAAACATAATACATTTTACATATCTGTGTCAAGCAAAATTTTGCATTTTTTACATTTTTATGCATAATTAATTATTTTTATACATAAAATATGCATATTTATACGTTTTGAGAAAATTTTGCGGCATTTTTATCAATTTTAAGAATACCCTTTTAGTAAATTAATAATTTTGTAATTTTATTTCATTGTATTAACTTATAGTATGTTTTTTATTAAAATAGGCTTAAAAATGAAACGAATATTTATCATTATTCTACTACTTAGCAATTATATTTTTGCCGAAACCATTAGTTCGCCTAACGGTAAATTAAGCTTAAATTTTTCTTTATCAGATAAAGGTGAACCGCAATACTCGCTAAGTTTTAATCAAACACAAATAATAAAACTTTCCAAACTTGGATTAATGTTTAAAGAAGGAGGCTCGTTTAACGATTCTTTTGCACTTGAAAAAGTTGATACGGTTACTGTTAACGAAAACTGGAATCCGATTTGGGGAGAAGTTAAAACTATTAACAATAATTATAAAGAGTTAAAAGTAACTTTAGTTCAGCCTGTTTCGGAAAATAGAGTTATAACCGGCAATAAATATTTGATTATTGTATTCAGACTTTTTAATGACGGATTAGGGTTCAGATATGAAATTCCCGAACAACAACATTTGCGTAATATTATAGTAAGTGACGAATTAACCGAATTTGCACTAACCGGCAACCATAAAGCATTCTGGATTCCGGGAGATTATGACACCAACGAATATCGCTACTCTACAACAAATTTAAGTGATGTAAATGCATATATAGGAAGAGAAGATAGCGAAATAGGTTCAAAATCAATTATTGGTGAAAATTTTGTTCAATCTCCTCTAATGTTAAAAACATCAGACAATATTTATATTAATATTTTTGAAGCAGCTTTGGTAAATTATCCCGCAATGCAATTAAAAGTTGATAGGGAAAAATTTTTACTTAAGGCACAACTTGTGCCCGATGCGTTAGGGAACATGGCGTATTTTCAAACACCGTCCAAAACTCCGTGGCGTACTGTAATAGTAAGCAATAAAGCTGAAGACATCCTTTCAAGCAAATTGATTCTGAACTTAAACGAACCTTGCAAAATTACAAACACTGATTTTATTAAACCGATGAAATACGTGGGAATTTGGTGGGAAATGCATATCGGAATGTCATCATGGAATTATGCCGATATGAACGTACCCGATTTAAGCGCTGTTGATTGGACAAAAGTTAAACCGAACGGAAGACACGGAGCAACTACCGAAAGAACTAAACGATACATTGATTTTGCCGCCGAACACGGTTTTAAAGGCGTACTTGTTGAAGGCTGGAATATAGGTTGGGAAGATTGGGGTAGTTTTTATAGAGAAGATGTCTTCGATTTTGTTACCCCTTATCCGGATTTTAATATCGATTTTTTAACTAAATATGCAAAAAGCAAAAACGTAAATTTAATTATGCACCACGAAACATCTGCTTCCGTAAGTAATTATGAAAGAAGGATGGACGAGGCATATAGATTTATGAAAAACTACGGGTATAATGCAGTAAAAACAGGTTATGTTGGCTGGATAATACCTCGCGGCGAACATCATGACGGTCAATGGATGGTAAACCATTATTTGCGGGTGGCACAAAAAACCGCCGAAAACGAAATTATGCTTTGTGCACACGAACCCGTTAGACCTACAGGATTGCAAAGAACATACCCAAACTGGATGGCATGCGAAGCAGCAAGAGGTAACGAGTTTAATGCATGGAGCAAAGGAAACAAACCCGAACATGAAACCATTTTACCGTTTACACGATTAATGGGCGGACCTATGGATTATACTCCCGGTATTTTTCAAATCAAATTAGACCCATACGGAAAAAAGGAGCAAATACATACAACTTTGGCTAAACAGCTTGCTTTATATATTACAATGTACAGCCCGTTACAAATGGCGGCCGATATCCCCGAAAATTACGAAAAACATTTGGATGCATTTCAATTTATTAAAGATGTTCCCGTTGATTGGGACGATACAAAAATATTGAACGCAGAACCCGGTGATTATATTACTATTGCAAGAAAAGAAAAGAACGGTAAAAACTGGTTTATAGGGTCAATTACCGATGAAAATGAAAGAGAATTTACTATTGATTTAAATTTTTTGGATAAAGATAAAACCTATAATGCTAAAATTTATAAAGATGCAAAAGACGCCGATTGGGAGAAAAACCCGATGGCTTACGAAATAACAACTAAAAAAGTTAAACTTGGTGATAAACTTAATATTAAACTGGTTAGAGGCGGAGGTACTGCAATTTCTTTAATAGCTGAATAAAATTTTGTTTTAATATACCCCATGAATCAATTCATGGGATAAAATTATTACCTCGCCCCAATGAATGAATTCATGGGCTGCGAGGTTTTTTATTGTTTTTTATTAAACACTTAACACTTAAAATTTAACATTAATTATTCAACACTAAACATTTATCATTATCTTACCAGCGTCATCTTTTTTGTTTCGGTAAAATTACCCGCATTAAGTTTATAAAAATATACCCCGCTGCTTAGGTTCTCGGCATTCCATATTTTTGTGTAATTTCCGGCGGTCAATTCTTCATTAACAAGTGTAGTTACTTCTTTCCCCAAAATATCGTATATTTTTAGCGTCACAAGCTCGGTATTCGTTAAAGTAAAGTTAATGCTTGTACTTGGGTTAAACGGATTGGGATAGTTTTGGTTCAACGATATTTGAGCCGGCAAAATCTGTTCCTCTTCGGTTTTATTTAATCCCATATATTTACGCATCAGTATCGACATCTTTTCGATAGTTACTATTTCGGTATTAGCTCCTACTATAGCGTCCGATTTAATTATATTTATAACTTGTAGTAACCGCGGTATCGAAATATCGCTACTTCCCGGATCGGTTCTGTTTTCAAAATCATCTTGTCTTATTCTTTGGTAACCAGCTAATAAAAAACCGGGCTTAGGCAAAGTTTTTATACTATTAATTATTCGGTTTGCCATGTTTTCTATATTACTCGCATCACCATAAAAGCTGCCGTCTCCGGTGTGACTAAACATTAAAGCATTGTATCTTATTGTCGGTCGTTGGGAATTTAATTGAGGATCAAACAACATTGTAACACGAGCATTAATTGAATTTTGGAAGTTGGCAAGTCGTTGGAAATTAAAACTATTATTAATAGTTTTTCCTCTATAAACCATTGTACCGCTGCCGGCATAATGCTTATAAGCATATATTTCGTTTATATTAAATTTATCCATTAAACCGCGAGTTTTGCTAATTGCATCTTGCAAAACATTATCATCCCATAAGTCCGGAAAAACATATCCCAAAGGGGAAGTAACACTTATAAATCCGTCGTTTGGCGTAGCCGTATCATAATAATATGATGCAATAAACGGGCATAGTTCCAACAAATGTAAATTCCAACCCCAATTAATTGGAACCGAACCCCTTAACGAAGAGAGCCACCCACCGGATTGCAACCCTATAACCCAGTTACCGGCATCCCCTTCTGTGCCTATAAACGTAATATATCGTTTATTGTTATCTAATACAATTGTATCGGGATTAACCATAGCAGCAGGCTTATATTCTCTATCCGCAACAGGAAAAGAAGTATGCCATGATAAATTCCCCATTAAAGTTTCATGAAAAGCCGATCCGAAAAATGCAAACCATTGATTCATAGGTTCCGGATGAATCCACCCATATATGTGGAATATTTCCCCGTTGTTCTTTTGCTTTAAGTAGGTTAATACATTTTCTAATATATCTGCTCTTGCAGTAGGCATACTATTTAAGTCTAAATCATCTGTTCCGGCTAAATTAACTTGAAACATTTTATATTTTATTGTAAAATCCGTAATTTCTCTTATATAAAACTTTTGCGGATTACATCTCGGCAATAAATATTCAATTCCCCAATTTAAAATTGTTAAATATTTATTTTCTTCGGAAAGTGCAGAATTATTCCACGCATGTGTATTTAATTCAAGCTTGCAGGGTACTTTAATTGCACTGTCACCGTCAAACGAATCCTCTACTAAAACGGAATCGTCTATAGTTAAATTATATGTTATTGCCTGCGAAACGGTAACCGGAAGTCTATCTGTTAATGAGCCGATTAATGCTGCATATTCACCCTGCCACATAAAAGACTGCCCGGAAAAATTTCCGAATATTCTGTTAGGGGCATATGTAATTCCGCCTTTAATAAGATATTTAAATTTATTAATTAATGCTGCTACTGTTCTTATTGTATCAAACTTTACATGCCCTTTTTGTGCATAAATTTGAGACCATTTTTCATCAGTTTGAGTATAACTCCATGTTTCGTACATGTTATACATAAATACTCGCGCACTATCTCTATTTGCAATTCCAATTAATCCCGTTGCGGTAAGTTTTTCCTGTGCAGATAGTCCGGAACCGATAAACAACACAGCTTTATATTGCTGAGGAATTATATTAATATATCCGATTATCAAAAAGCTTAAAATCATAAGATTTTTCATCATGTCATTTCCCAATTAAAGTAATTTAAATTAAATAAAAACTATAAAAAAAAACAAAAAAAATTGCACTTAGAATTGTTCACAAAAAAAAATAAACCAAAAAGTTATTCTCTTTTTATATGATTTACTTAAAATTTAATATGTGAATATTTTTGTTTCAGCTCATTTATCTTATTATTAATACTATCAATAAATTGCTTGTGTTTATCGGAATTTGGGTTTCGAGGTTTATGGTTTAAACCGTTTATAATATACTCAATTTCTTTAATAATTTTTTCGGTATAGTCGTTAAAAAACGCACTTGAAAACTTATCCCAGATATATTCAACCGCAAGATCGTTGGGATGAATCAAATCCCTTTTATAAAATCTATAATCCCTCAAATCATCCATTACAATTTCGTATGAAGGGAAATAATAGACATTATCCCCCAAGTTTTCGTTTATTGCCACAACCAATCTCGATTTACTTAAATTATTATCTACGGCTCCGTCTTTCCAATGCCTTACCGGACTAACCGTAAACACAATTTTAACGTCTTTATTAAATGATTTAAACAATCGAATCGTATTTTCAATATATTCGTTTATGCTATTTAATGATAACATATATTTATTAAATTTAGTCGAAGGTATTTTATGACAATTTGATACTATACTTAAATTTTCCTTATATTCATATACAATTGACGTACCGTATGTAATAATTACAACACTTAATTTTGGTAACAAATTAAATAGTTTGTTATTAATGTTATTTATATTTTCTAAAACAATTTGTGCATTGTGAGACGAGAAATCACTATGATGATAAAAGCTATGATATTCATCTTGGTCTTTTATTAAATCTTCATCCGTAAATTGTTTATTGGTTACTGCTAAATTAAGTGTATTAAATACCGAAGCCGGATTATACAAAACTCCAAACGGATTTTTAATAATATTAAATTTGAATTTTTCTAAATATTCTCCCATGTTATCGGCAAAGCAAGAACCGATTGTCAAAATATTATCATTATGAGAAATTGAAAAGTCGTACTTTTTTATATCTATTTCAGTTCTAAAATTAAACAACTTTATTCCTCTTACTTTTGTAAAATTATTTTTTTGCTTAACGTAAATTTCTTTGAGTCAATTAATGAAATTCCTTCAAATTTAACTATATAAACACCGCTTGCCAAACCTGTGCCGTCAAATTTATAAACATAAGTTCCTGCCGAGTATGTATTTTCGTTAACATCGCTTATGTTTTTTCCTAAGGAATTAAATAAGCTAACTTTAACTTTGCTTTCATAAGGAATATAAAAGTCACATTTTGAAGTCGGATTAAAAGGATTAGGATAAAATTCGGATACGCTAAAAGACTCCGGCATATTATTATTATCATCAACCGATACAACTAACTTTTCTGCCGAGATGCTGAAATTTGCCGAACTATTATCAGGTAATAGCGAATCAATATTGGCAATCACCATGGCAATTTTATTATAATCCTTTCCAAAATTTTCAAAATTATATTCTCCAATGTTCACATCTTTGTATTCAACAACATCAATAATATTTGAAGTCGTATTTTGAAATAACACAAAACTTACGTTAAACCTGCTGCCGCTTTTATCAAAAGTTATTTTAACAGGTTCTTCTTTACCTGCAGTAAATAGATAGTATTTTGCCGCATATGCTCTTAATGATGAATTAGTAACAACTGTTGGATACGTATTAAATGTTTTTTCAACTTTACATCCCGGAAAGTTATAATGTTTATATCCATACTTACCGTCCATATAATTAATATTATCTAAATAGTTGGATATTACCCATTCGTTAAACACATCCGAAAAAAGCTTGTTGTAGCCCATTTCCAATAAAGTTTTGTTAATACCTTTTATACCGTTTTCTTGTTCCGAAATCAATTTTTTAACATAAGCCGTATCACCATAGTGTTCGTACATGTAAGTGATAAATAGTTTTACTGCATTATAATTTGCATTTGTATTAAAATAAATAAATGGCAAATTTGGACTTGAATAAAAGAATGCACTATTATCTTGCAAATCGGTTGTGTTAATTCCTTCAAGCGTTAAAACGGGAGAAAAAGTACTAAATTGCTCATCTACCCATGCCTCTTCCCAAAATATTACCGGATTATCAATCGGCTCCGGCGAGTGGTCTTGCCCCCAATGCAACAGATGTCCGAATTCATGAGAAACAACCTCATAAATGTAATTACTTCCGAATACGCTTGCTGTAAAGTAAATTATCTCTTTTTCGTTACTGTGTTTTCCCCATTTAGCATAAACAATACTATCTTTCATTTGATTACCCGGATCAAAATATCCGCTCCACCATTCATTTCCTACAGCAAGCATATAAATTTTAGGATCATTATCCAACGCATTAGGTATATCACCATAAAATGAAGTTTGTATTGGGACAAAAATATTTTCAAACTTTTCAAGTAAATTGTTTATTTGAGTTTGCGAAGGTTGATATGCGGAATTATCAACAAATAAATATGCGTGTTCTGATATTCCTTTACAAGTTGCGGTTATAATTCTCTGTGGGTCGTTTGCGTCCCAATCTATATATGATACACTATAAAATTGTTGAACATCACCTACACTAACTTGTCCGTAAATTAACCGACCAAATAAGATTAAACTAAAGTAAATAATTTTTTTCATAGAACCCTTAATGTAATTTGAATGTAAAGATATTAAAATATTAAAAACAAATCGAGGAAGAAAATAATACTTATTTTAACAAATCCATAATAACCGATTTATTTAATTTATATACAAATTTATGCAAATAACTTAATTCTGTAGAATGCTTATCATAAGGTTTATTTAAAATATTGTTAACCGCAATAGGGTATGTACGTAATATTATCAATCTGATTTTATCAACAGAATACTCGTGTTCAAATATTTTAATATTTATTTTTACTAATCCTCTTCCGCTATCTTTATTTGTTAAAAACGAACTATCGTACCCGCAAACATCACCGATATATGCTTGTGCTTTTTTACCTTCTTCGGAATAAGAATTTAATTCCTCTTCCAACTTCTTTACTATTTCATTTCTCATATTTGTTTCGTTAGTTAACCCCTTACGATATTCTGCAGTATCTTTAATACTTTGTTCAGCCGCTTTTTTAATTTCCTTTTCTGCGATAATATATTCTTTCTTAAATTTTTCGGCTTCTATTCTGTCTATTTGTAATAATTGCTCATACGATTGTTTAAATGCCCTATTTCTTTCAACTTCTTCATCTTTAATTTTTTGGGGAAGGTTTGTTATATTCTCTTCCATATATTTATTTGTTTTTTCAATTTCATATTTGTTGTATTTAATTAAACCGGTTAAATATTCTTCAACGGTTACGGGAACAAAAAGAGGAATGTCATCTTTTGTTATCACAATAGTTCCGTTATCATAAATATTATACCCCAAGTATTTATCAATCACTTTTGGTTCATATAAAAAATCTCCGTTTTTATATTCGGGTAAATACTCTTCCGAATTTCCCGGACCGTTAAACGATAACATTGTTTGCCCCGAAAAATTACCGGCTAACGAATTAATATCTACTGATAAATATGCTCCATCAGAGGTATTGGAATATATTTCCCCATTTTCGTCCTTTATGTACTTGTAAATAAATAATGTAATATTAAATGCCAGCGGCTCGTTACTAAACTTATTATTTTCATACTGATTATTTTTATATTGTGAAATAATTTCTAAATCAACTCCTATAGGATTTTTAAATTCCTCACAATTTTCAAATATATTACTAAGATATTTAACATTATTAAATGATTTTTCAATATTGGTTTTATTATATCCCGTAAGTTCAATATTTCCGTTTTCCAAACTTACACTACTTTTACCTTTAATTTTAATTAAATTATCTTCAGGTTGTGCATTAATTATGAATGATAAAAAAAGAAAAACATAAATATACTTTGACATATTATTCCTCATCATAAAACACTAATTATATAAAACTATATATTTTGTTTTAACCTTTTATAACACCAAGCGGTTTTATTTTTGCTACTTTTATTGTAATACCGCTATTATGCATAATATTAATTACATTTTCAACATTCTTATATGCTTCAGAAATTTCTTCGGCAACAGTTTTTTTATTATCTGCTGCAACAATAATTCCCTTCTTTTTTAAGTCCCCTATTAAGTCGTCTTTTCTGTATTTTTTTAAAGCTTTGGTTCGGCTAAGCACTCTTCCCGCACCGTGACAGCTGCTGCCAAAAGTTTCTTCCATTGCTTTGTTTGTTCCGCACGCAATATATGAATACCTTCCCATATCTCCGGGTATTAATACCGGTTGACCTACGGTTACATATTTTTCTGGTAAATTACTATTTCCGGGACCAAACGCACGTGTTGCTCCTTTTCTGTGTATGCATAATTTTTTACTTCTTCCGTTAACCAAATGATTTTCAATTTTTGCAATATTATGCGAAAGGTCATAAAGTAATTTAAAATTTAATTCCGATTCACTTACAGAAACAGCACTTTTAAAACATGACTTTACTAAAGACATAATAATTTGTCTATTATTCCATGCAAAATTTGCAGCACAATTCATTGCATTAATATAATCTTCTCCTTCAATAGATTTAACAGGCATACAAGCAAGCTGTCTATCCGGCAAATTATAAGAAGCAAACACGGGTGATTTAACAAAACGCATTAAATATTCATCACATATCTGATAGCCCAATCCTCTTGAACCCGTGTGAATTAATATTACTATTTGATTTTTAAGTAATCCGTAAGCGGTTGCAATATTCTCGTCAAATATTTCTTCAACATAGTCTATTTCTATAAAATGATTCCCGCTGCCCAAAGTCCCTACTTGGTCTAAACCTCTTTCAATAGCTTTTTTACTTACAAAT
>CALGLM010000310.1 GCA_937930275.1 uncultured Ignavibacteria bacterium | reverse complement strand
ATAATTGTGTCCCATCCAATCTTTTAATATACCATCTTCTGTTGGACCAAATAATGCAATTATTTCGTTATCAGTTAAGTACTTATTTAAATATTTATCTGCAACATGATTAAAAGTGGCAAAAATTAAATTATTAGTAGCGGTAATAGTACCGTCAATATCAAATATATATCCTTTAAAATTCATAATTCATTAATAATTTTTGATTGAAAACACTACAACAATTCCGTCCATATTTAGTGCAACATATTTATTTTCGTCAATTTTTTTAATTGAGTGAACTCGAGAAGTACCCATAAAAAATAGAGTATGCATTTTGCCAAGCTTATCAATTAAATATACATTACCGTTTTTTGAACCAAAAATAATATTATCGTTATCTTCTAACGGAACTGAAGGCATTGTGTCTAAACCATATGCAAAATCATAATCTTTTATTTTTGTAAGCTTTTCGGTACTTATTGTTGTAAAAATGCCGTCAATTCCTTTTATAAGTAATTTTTTATTATCCGAACTTATTCCTAATGATTCCCAAGCATCACATTTTATACTTTTTTTAATTTTCCCTAAGTTTAAATCTATTGCATAAATATTTTTATCGGGTGAGCTAACAAAAACATTTTTGCCGTCTGTTACGGGCGATGCGACCGCAGTAGAATAGTAAAAATTTTTATTCGCTGTTTGTTTCCAAATTAACCATCCTTTTCTGCTATCTAAACAATAAACATTGCTATCCCAACTTCCGTAAATTAATTTATTATTAAAATATAGGGGAGTTGTTTCTATCATCTCTTTTGCGTCTTTATTAACCCATAACTCTTGTAATGTTTCTAAATCATAACAAAACATATTTCCGGTTGAAGTTCCCAAAACAACAGCAGATTTTGAACTTGACTCTTTTGGTAGCATTAAATTATCATAACCTCCGTTATATTCAATGATTTTTAACTGAGAGGTTATCGGCTGATTAAACCCTATGGAAAGTATTGATAATCCTTTTTCTGCATCAAGTGTATATAAGTCCCCAGATAAAGTAGCGGCAGCAATTATATTATCTTCAACAGCAGGTGTTGAGACCGATTTTCCGTATAAATTAAAATTCCATTTTTTTGTTAATATAGAATCATAGCATGTAAGAATTCCGTTATAAGAATTTAAATAAATATTGTTCTTATAAGTAACCGGAGCTGCAGAAAAAGTTGCGTTTAAATTAATTTTATTAATTATTTCAACTGAATAGTTAATGAAGTCACTACTATCAACAGTTGTTAATGATAGGTTCGATACTTTTTCTTTAGTAGCAAATAATTTTGGTATTGAATCATTTGAAACAGTATAAAATAAAAGCGAATCGATTTTATTTTCAACAAGGTTAAAACCGAAATTTTCTTTTTTATCGCTTATAGATGCACGTCCCATAACTCCGAATAAGCCGTTAAAATCATACTGTTTGGCTACGTGTCCGTGACCGCACAAAACTGCCTGCACATTCTTTTCAATTAAAATATTATAAACCTTATACCAATTATCAATTTCGGAATCGAGTTGATGGTGTGTGATAAAAATTATTTGTTTTTCTTTTGTAATTTTATTTAGTGTGTTTTTAAGCCATTCAATAGATTCAGGAGAATAATGACCTCCTCCTCCTCGCCAAATTATACCGGAATTTATGCCGATAAAAACCATATTCCCAAATTCAAAAACAAATTTATCATCTTTCCAAATATCATAAAATTTTACAGTGCCAGATTCGCTCCACTTAGTATCATGATTGCCGGGTAAAATATAATATGGTTTTTTTAGCTTATCTAAAATTTCTTTAGCCTTTTCTAATTCATTATTTCTTCCTTTTTCAGTAATATCTCCGGAAACAATAGTAAACTCAACATCTGACATATAGTTGATAATGGAAACTACAGAATCGAGTTCATTTTCTGCATCTCCTGCACCTACATGAATATCGGTAATCCATGCAAATTTAAAATTTTGTGCACACACAATTCCTGATAAAAGTAGTAAAAAGGCAAATAGTATTTTTTTCATTTAATCACAACATTTTTAATTATACATTCAAAAATGCTTTAAAATAGGGAATTATTCAAGATAAAAATTCTAATAATTGAAATTTACGTAACTTATAGTTATATTACTTAGCTAAAAAAAGAAAAATATTAATGGAAAACATACGTAATTTTTGCATAATTGCACATATCGATCACGGTAAATCGACTATAGCGGATTGTCTTTTAGAAAAAACACACACTATAACTGCAAGGGAAGCCAAAGCTCAATTATTGGATAATCTTGATTTAGAGCGTGAAAGAGGTATTACAATTAAAAGTCACGCCATACAAATGAAATATAAAGCAGATGACGGTAAAGACTATATCCTTAATTTGATAGATACTCCTGGACACGTAGATTTTAGTTATGAGGTAAGCCGTTCATTAGCAGCATGTGAAGGGGCAATATTAGTTGTTGATGCGGCTCAAGGTGTAGAAGCGCAAACAATTAGTAACTTATATATGGCTATTGATGCCGGATTGGAAATAATTCCGGTAATAAATAAGATTGATTTGCCAAGTGCAATGGTTGATGTAGTAAAACATCAAATAATTGATTTAATTGGCTGTAAAGAAGAAGAGATATTGCTTTCAAGCGCAAAAGCTAAAATAGGGTTCGAAGCGATTTTAGAAGCGGTAGTTAATAAAATTCCTGCACCAAAAGGTGATCCGAACGCTCCGTTACAAGCATTAATTTTTGATTCTGTTTTTGATGCATACAGAGGAGCAATAGCATTTATACGTATTTTTAACGGAACGCTAAAAGAAAAAGATATGATTACTTTTTTTGTTAATGATAAAAATTATTTAGCCGAAGAAATAGGTACATTAGGATTAAACAGAATTAAGGGAAAAGAGTTATCTGCAGGAAATGTAGGATATTTAATAGCGAGTATAAAAGACGTACATGATACAAAAGTTGGTGATACTGTTACTCATGCAAAAAACGGAGCACCCGAACCCCTCCCCGGTTACAAAGATATAAAGCCGATGGTTTATAGCGGATTATATCCGATAAATTCTGATGATTTTGAAGATTTACGAGATGCCTTAGATAAATTCCGTTTGAATGATTCTGCATTATCTTATATTCCTGAAACAAGTGCAGCGTTAGGTTTTGGTTTTAGATGCGGATTTTTAGGCATGCTACATATGGAAATAGTACAAGAGAGATTAGAAAGAGAATATAATCAATCTATTGTAACTACTTTGCCTAACGTTGAATATAACGTGTATTTAAAAACCGGAGAATTGGTTGTAGTAGATAATCCAGCAGACATGCCTGTTGCCGGTGATATATTAAGGGTTGAAGAACCTTATGTACGTGCTCAAATAGTTACTCCGAGTGAGTATGTTGGTGCTATTATGAAACTTGCCATGGAAAAACGCGGAATATACCGAAACACAACATATATTGACCCAACACGTGCCGATATATCGTATGAGTTTCCTTTATCCGAAATAATTTTTGATTTTTTTGATAAATTAAAATCAATTTCTCGAGGGTATGCGTCTTTAGATTATGAATTTATTGGATATAGAGAAAGTGATTTAATTAAACTTGATATTTTACTTAACGGTGAAAAAGTTGATGCCCTATCTATAATTGTTCATACTAAAAAAGCTTTTGACTGGGGAAGAAAAGTAACTTCTAAGCTTAAAGATTTAATTCCGAGACAGATGTTTGAAATTGCAGTTCAAGCATCTATCGGTTCAAAAGTAATTGCCAGAACAAATATAAAAGCATTAAGAAAAAACGTGTTAGCTAAGTGTTACGGCGGTGATATTACGCGAAAACGAAAGTTATTGGAAAAACAAAAAGAAGGTAAAAAAAGGATGAAACAAGTAGGCAATGTAGAAATTCCGCAAGAGGCTTTTTTAGCCGTTCTTCAAATTGAAGATTAAAATAATACGGAACATTTTTTATTTATTGCTATTTAATGTTTAATAATTCGGAATTAATATGTCATTTTTGAACAAAAATAAAACAGATAAACAGACTAAAGACAAACCTAAAACATTTAAAGACAAATCATTTGAATTTGTAAAAAATTTATTATTTGCCGCTATTGCAGCTTTATTAATTAAATCTTTTTTAATTGAGACATCTCGTGTACCGACCGGTTCAATGGAAAAGACTATTTTAGTAGGGGACTTTTTATTTGTAAATAAATTTATATATGGATCGTCTTCTCCGCGTAATATTCCGTTTACCGATATTACTTTACCGTACTTTCAATTACCTGCCTTAGGTGAACCTGAAAGATTTGATATTGTAGTATTTGAATATCCTGGTGATAGAGATGAATTAAAGCCTACAATAATTAATAATTATGTAAAACGTTTGATCGGTTTACCCGGTGATACAGTTAAAATAGTTAATAAAATAGTGTATGTTAACGGTAAAGAAATTAGACGTCCCCATTTCATTCAATATAGCAATCAGCTTGCCATCCCAAGCGGAATCCCAAATCCGGCAATATTTCCTTACGGAAGTGAGTGGAACGAGGATAATTACGGACCGATTGTTGTACCAAAAAAAGGGGATAACGTAAAATTATCACGTCAAAACATTGAATTATTTAGAAATATTATTGATAGAGAGTACGGCAGAAGAGTTGTAACCGTAGAAGGCGATGATATCAAAATTGACGGTAAAATAACAACTAATTATGTTATAAAACAAAACTTTTATTTTATGATGGGGGATAATAGGGATAATAGTGCCGATAGTCGTTTTTGGGGATTTGTTCCGAGAGAAAAAGTATTGGGACAAGCATGGATGATTTATTGGTCATGGGATCCGGCAATTCCTTTTTCTAATATTTTTGATTTATTATCTTCGGTAAGATTAAACAGATTGGCTAAAATAGTGCATTAACAAGTATCCACGGGAGCGGATAATTTGGTTAAATATTTTCTGTTAATTTATCTAATTTCTATAACTTTATCGGCATCTGCCGGTAACAAGTATTTCATTTATTTTAAAGATAAAGGAAAAGATTTTTACTTTTACAAAAATTCCGATTTATATAATAAGGTAATTCTACGATTATCTGATAAAGCAATTGCAAGAAGAGAAAAAACTTTAAATTGTGAAAATATAGTTACATACGAAGATATACCTGTATATCAAAACTACATAAACGAAATTAAAAATCATGGTGTTTCGGTAATTAATATATTAGATTGGTTTAATTCTATTTCGTGTTATTTAACAAATGAACAGTTGCAAAATATTAAAACTCTACCTTTTATTGAAAAAATTGAGCCGGTAAAAACCCTAAGGTTTATTAAAGAAAACGATAGTACCATTGTAACGCAATACAATCTAAATAAAACAACATATTCACGTAATTACGGGGCATCATTAACCCAAAATGAGCTCTCTAATATCCCGAAAGTCCATGATATGAATATTACCGGAAAAGGCATAATAATCGGAGTATTAGATTCAGGATTTGAATGGCGGACGCATGATGCCTTAAAAAATTTAAATGTAATTGCTGAAAAAGATTTTGTGTTTAATGATAATAATACTGCAAACCAAACTGGTGACGACCCTTCGCAAAGTAGTCATGGTACTTATTGTCTTTCAATTTTAAGCGGATATAACGAAGGCTATTTAATAGGTTCGGCTTTTGAAAGTGATGTTATTCTTGCCAAAACCGAAGATATTAGAAGCGAGAAAAGAGTTGAAGAAGATAACTATGCAGCAGCTTTGCAGTGGATGGAGAATTTAGGAGTTGATATAATTACCTCCTCATTAGGTTATAATGAATTCGATGATTTTTCTTACATCTATGCCGATATGAACGGTAAAACTTCAATATGTACAAAAGCCGCAGAAACAGCATTCAAAAAAGGAGTTGTTACAATTACATCTGCCGGTAACGAAGGAAATGTTACTTGGAAATATATAACAGCACCGGCAGACGGATTTAATATTATTTCTGTCGGAGCAGTTGGCTCTGATAATTTGCTTGCCTCATTTAGTTCAAGAGGACCTACATATGACGGAAGAATTAAGCCGGAAGTTACTGCTATGGGAGTTGCAGTTTTAGGTGCAGATGCATATTCAAATGCTTATAGATACGCATCAGGTACTTCTTCGGCTGCACCTATTGTTGCCGGCGTTGCAAGCTTATTGCTTTCGAAATTTAATTATCTGAATAACGAACAAATACGAAATATTATAATTGAATCAGGGAAAAACGTAAAAAGTCCTGATAACAATATTGGTTATGGTCTTTTAGATGCTTATTATGCAATAACTTATCCTAATTTATATAAAAAAGATAATAGCTATATCTTGTCTAAAATATTTGATGATAATAACATAAGTAATGTTGTATTTGAATATTTTTTAGATGATGAAAGTATAAAACTTGGAATGATTAACAAAGGGGATGGATTATACGATATCGAACTTCCGGATTTTGGCATTAATAAAATCATCAATTTTTCATTTAGTTATACCGATAACTTAGGAAATCATAAAAAAATACCCGAAATTGGAACTTTCAAGCTTAAATACGGATTTTTACCAATAGAACTAAATAAAAAAATATTTGATGAAGTTAACCAAATAAGATTAAGCGAATTAAAAAATTATCCTAATCCGTTTAGTTCGTCAACAAATATTGAAGTATATTTCGACGGTTTATACGAAACAAAAATTTCAATATATAATGTACTTGGTCAAAAAGTTAAAGATTTGTATAGCGGTAATTCAGAAAAAGGTACAAATTCTTTTATTTGGGACGGAATTGATAATAACAATAAAAAATGTGCATCAGGTGTTTATATAATTGCTTGCAAAGTTAACGGAAAATTGATTACAAATAAAATGGTTTTAACAAAGTAATTTAAAAGACGATTTGTGTTTTTTTTAATTTAGATTGTATTTATATTTGTGTTTTAAAATAAATTTGTGAAATGTTATGAGCTCAAAATACTATATTAATGAATTAAGCAAGTACGTAGGGGAAGAAGTTACACTACAAGGTTGGTTGTATAACAAACGTTCAAGCGGAAAAGTAAAATTTTTAATTTTAAGAGACGGTACAGGATTAACTCAGTGTATTGTTTTTAAAGGGAATGTTAGCGAGGAAATTTTTGATTTAGCAGAAACTTTAACTCAAGAATCTTCAATTATTTTAACTGGAAAAGTCAAATCAGAACCTCGTTCTGTCGGAGGTTATGAAGTAGATGTTACTGATCTTAAGCTTATATCTCTATCAAGTGAATATCCGATAACACCAAAAGAACATGGACCTGAGTTTTTAATGGATCATCGTCATTTATGGTTACGCTCAAAAAGACAAGCTTCTATTTTAAGAATTCGACATAGAATAATTAAAGCTATTAGAGATTTTTTTGATAATAAAGGATTTACGCTTGTTGATAGTCCTATTATTACACCAAATGCATGTGAAGGTACTTCAACACTTTTTGAAACCCCTTATTTTGACTTAGGGAAAGCATATTTAACACAATCAGGGCAATTATACGCCGAAGCCAGTGCAATGGCATTGGGTAAAGTTTACACTTTTGGACCGACTTTTAGAGCTGAAAAATCTAAAACAAGAAGACATCTGACCGAATTTTGGATGGTTGAACCTGAAGTTGCATTTAATGATTTGAATGATAATATGGATTTAGCCGAAGAATTTTTAGAATATATCGTTCAGTGCGTTTTAACCGATAGAATGGAAGATTTAAAAGTTTTAGAAAGAGACATAGAAAAATTAGAGAAAGTAAAACGTCCTTTCCCAAGAATTTCGTATGATGAAGCAGTTGAAATATTAAAGAAAAACGGGCAAGAATTTGAATGGGGAAATGATTTTGGCGCACCGGATGAAACCACTATCTCAAGTCAATTTGATAGACCGGTAATGGTTCATAGATATCCTTCGGAAGTAAAGGCGTTTTATATGAAACGTGACCCTAATAACGAAAAAGTTGCTTTGGCAGTTGATGTTCTTGCTCCTGAAGGTTACGGTGAGATAATTGGTGGCAGCCAAAGGGAAGATGAATTGGAATTATTACTAAGTAGAATTAAAGAACATAACTTACCACAAGAGTATTTTGAGTGGTATTTAGATTTACGTAGATTCGGCTCGGTTCCTCATTCCGGTTTTGGATTAGGGATTGAAAGAACCGTTGCTTGGATTTGTGGTCTTGACCATATTCGCGAAACTATCCCATATCCAAGAATGATATATAGGAATACACCATAAAAATGAATATTGAATTAATAATATTTGTTGTTTTTTCATTTATAGCTGTTGTTTCATCCGTTATGGTTGTTACAAGAAAAAATGCTATAATTAGCGCCGTTTTTCTAATTTTAAACTTTTTTGCATTAGCAGGTCTATATCTTTTATTGCATGCACAATTTATAGCGGTTGTTCAAATAATTGTGTATGCCGGTGCTATAATGGTATTGTTTTTATTTGTAATTATGTTGCTAAACCAGCATGACGAACCTACAGCATCCCAAAACAAGCAAAAGATAAAAATGTTTGGGTCAATTATTGCCGTACTTATTTTTATTCAGATTGCTTATATTATTTTTTACCAAGCTCCGTCACATAATTTATCTCCAGATAAATTAAAGAGTATTGAAATCGGTAAAATTAGTACGATCGGTAATGTGTTATACACAGAATATGTATTACCTTTTATGGTAGCAGGATTTTTACTGCTTTCTGCTACTATTGGTGCAATTGTGTTAGCTAAAAAGAAATTTGAGTAGTTATGAATATACCTGTTGAATATTTCTTAATTTTAAGTGCCTTTATGTTTATTACCGGTACTATAGGAGTAATAATTAGAAGAAATGCGATTGTCGTTTTTATGTGCATTGAACTAATGCTAAACTCCGCAAATTTAACATTAATCACTTTTTCTTCATACTTAGGTAATGCAATAGGACAAGTGTTTGTGTTTTTTGTAATGTCTGTTGCAGCAGCAGAAGCTGCAATCGGACTTGCTATTATTATAATGGTATTTAGAAATAAATTGACCGTAAATATTGATGAAATTAACTTATTTAAGTGGTAAAATTTAATGATAAACTTAATTTATTTAACCGTTTTACTTCCTTTATTAGGCTTTTTATTTAACGGATTATTTGGACATAAAATTAAAAATGAAAAAATAATCGGTATTATCGGGAGCAGCACTGTCGGAATAGGCTTTATAATATCCTTAGGTGCGTTTATTGAAACTTTATCACTACCGGTTGAAAGTCGTTCGAATATAGTAACCCTTTTTTCATGGCTAAATGTCGGCGGCTTAAACATCAAATTTGCATATCTTGTTGATCAACTATCACTTGTAATGGCACTGGTTGTTACCGGAGTCGGTTTCTTAATACATGTTTATTCAATTGGTTATATGCATGGCGATAAAGGATTTTGGAGGTTTTTTGCCTACTTAAATCTGTTTATTTTTGCTATGATGAACCTAATACTTGGCGATAATTTTTTAGTTCTATTTTTAGGTTGGGAAGGGGTAGGACTTTGCTCTTACTTACTAATAGGGTTTTGGTATGATAGGAAATTTGAAAAAGGAACAGTACCTCAAGCAGCTAAAAAAGCATTTATAGTTAACAGAATAGGTGATTTTGGATTTCTTTTGGGAATGTTCTTGATTTACCAAACTTTTGATTCTTTAAATTTTAATGAAGTATTTTCAAAAGTTGCAAATTATCCGGTCGGGGATTCGGTATTTACATTAATCGCATTGTTCTTATTTATTGGAGCTACCGGTAAATCAGCTCAAATACCATTATTTGTTTGGCTCCCTGATGCCATGGCTGGTCCAACTCCGGTTTCCGCATTAATCCATGCCGCTACAATGGTAACAGCCGGTGTTTATATGGTTGCCAGAAGTTCTATAATATTTGCATCTGCGCCTTCTGTATTACTTTTAATTGCTGTTGTGGGGTTATTAACCGCCTTTTTTGCAGCTACTGTTGGTTTAGTACAAAATGATATTAAAAAGGTTTTAGCTTATAGTACGGTAAGTCAGTTGGGTTATATGTTTTTAGGTTTAGGTGTCGGTGCTTTTTCCGCCGGAATTTTTCATGTAATGACTCATGCTTTTTTTAAGGCATTGCTGTTTTTAGGTGCGGGTTCAGTTATACATGCAATGCATGAAAAACAAGACATACAGCACTACGGTGGATTAAAGAAGTACATGCCAAAAACTTTTATTACATTTTTGATTGCTACATTTGCTATTGCCGGATTTCCCGGACTTTCGGGATTTTTTAGCAAAGATGAAATATTATGGAATGCATATAGCAAAGGCGGTCTAATATTTTGGATAATAGGAGTACTTACGGCAGTTATGACGGCTTTTTATATGTTTAGATTAGTTTCGCTTACTTTTTTTGGCAAAGAAAGGTTTGATAAAAATCATACACACCCGCACGAGTCTCCATCCGTTATGACGATTCCCTTAATTATTCTTGCAGGTTTATCAGTTATCGGCGGATATATAGGAATTCCTGCCGTGTTTTCTGGTGAAGGCGGAAATAAATTTGAAAGCTGGTTACATCCTATTTTTGAGCAATCTGAAAGAAGACTTGCATTATACGGATCCCATTCGCATTTAGAAGAGATATTGTTAATGGTGATATCTGTTGTCTTAGCTTTATCTTCAATGTACTTTGCATATTACATTTACACCAAAAAGAGGAGCATAGCAGAAAAAACTTCTGTTGCTTTTGGTGCTATTTATAGACTGCTTCTTGACAAATACCGTGTCGATGAATTTTATGAAACAATTATTATTAGACCGATTCAATTAGTTTCGGAAAAAGTTCTTTGGAAATTTACCGATAATAAAATTATTGACGGATTTATTAACGGAGCTGCTTCATTAGTTAGTTCTACCTCCGATTTAACTAAAAGGTTACAAAACGGATTAACTCAATTTTATGCAATTCTAATGCTGCTTGGTATTTCGGCAGTTCTATTTTGGATAATTATTAAATTATAGACTATGGAAAAAAACTTTTTACTTACATATCTGCTATTAATTCCGATAATTGGAAGTATAATAATACTATTCTTTAAGGATTCGCAACAGAAGGCTATTAAGGCAATAGGATTATTAGTCTCTATATTTGCATTCGTAGTTTCACTTATTGTATATGCAAATTTCGACAGTATTAAACCCGGTTTTCAATTAGTTCATCAAGTTTCTTGGGTTAAAAGTCTAAATTTAAGTTATAAAGTCGGAATTGACGGCTTATCAATGATTTTAGTTCTGTTAACTACATTTTTGACCCCATTAACTTTATATTCATCTTGGGAAAGCATTAAAAATAGAGTTAAGCTATTTACTTTTTTTATGCTCTTTCTTGAAGTAGGTATGTTAGGAGTATTCATTTCTCTTGATTTATTTTTATTTTATATTTTCTGGGAAGTAATGTTAATTCCGATGTATTTTATAATCGGTATATGGGGCGGAAAAGAAAGAATCTATGCATCTATAAAGTTTTTTATTTATACTATGGCAGGTAGCCTTTTAATGCTTGTTGCAATAATTTGGCTTGGTGTGTATGCAAGTAATCTTATCGGTTATTTTACTACCGATATTGAAGTATTATATAATGTTGCGCCAAAAATACCGCTTGAATTACAAAAATATTTGTTTTTAGCCTTTTTTATAAGTTTTGCTATTAAAGTTCCGTTATTTCCGGTACATACATGGTTACCGGATGCTCACGTACAAGCTCCGACAGCCGGTTCAGTGATTCTTGCCGGAGTTTTATTGAAGATGGGGACATACGGTTTATTGCGTTTTAACCTACCATTATTCCCGCAGTCATCCGTCCATTTTGCAGGTTTTATTTCAGTTCTGGCTGTTATAGGTATTATTTATGGTGCTTTAGTGGCTATGGTGCAAACAGATATGAAAAAATTAGTTGCATATTCGTCTGTATCACACTTGGGATTTGTTGTACTTGGTATATTTGGTATGACTCATGAATCAGTTCAGGGGGCTATTATTCAAATGGTAAATCACGGACTTTCAACAGGTGCACTGTTCTTAATGGTGGGAATGATTTACGACCGTACTCATAATAGAGAAATTTCTTATTACGGAGGAATTGCTAAATTAGTTCCTGTTTATTCTGCATTTTTACTTTTTGTTTCGCTTTCTTCAATCGGGTTACCGGGATTAAACGGATTTATAGGCGAATTTTTAATACTTTTAGGTTCTTATAAGTCATTAGTATTAAATAATCATTTATTTACTGTTTTTGCTGCTTCGGGTGTAATATTCGCTGCCGTTTATCTATTATGGATGTACCAAAGAGTAGTTTTTGGTGAAGTTAAAAATGATAAATTAAATACATTAAGCGATCTTACTGCAAAGGAGATATTTATTTTGAGTATAATAGGAATATTTATAGTTTGGTTTGGCATATATCCAAATACATTCTTGAATATTACCGATTCTTCTACAGATTTTTTATTAAAATCAGTTAGTTCATATACATTTAAATTATTTTAACGAGAAAAAAGATGTTTAGAGTATTATTCTTAATGTTGATTGCATTTAGTAACTTTAGTGTAGTATTTGGTTCCGAAAATGCTGTTATTGATACCGTGGCTCATGCGGTAAATCATGGACATTCGACTGTTCTACCTTCTGCATTTATGGTTTTACCTTTTGTTATTTTACTATTAATGATTGCAACCGGTCCTTTATTTTACGCACACTTTTGGGAAAAACATTATCCTAAAGTTTCAATTGCATTGGGACTTGTTACTGTATTGTATTACGCATTGTTTTTGAATGATTATTATAGTTTACTTCATACTCTTTCAGAGTATATTGCATTCATTGCATTATTATCTTCTTTATTTGTAGCATCGGGCGGAATTCTCATTAAAATTGATAGAGAATCAACGCCTTTGTTAAATGTGCTGGTTTTACTTTTTGGGGCCGTTATTGCCAATATTATTGGAACAACCGGTGCCTCAATGCTGTTAATTAGACCTTTTATACGAATTAACAGGGAAAGAATTAAGCCTTATCATATAATATTTTTTATTTTTATTATAAGTAATGTAGGCGGGGCTTTAACACCTATAGGAGATCCTCCGTTGTTCTTGGGATTTTTACGGGGAATTAATTTCTTTTGGTTTGTACAACACGGTTGGTATATTTGGTTACCTACAATATTAATGATATTAGCAGTTTTTTATGTTGTCGATTCAAGGAATAAAGTCCATAATATGGAAGTAAAATACACCGGTAAAATTGAAATTAAAGGACTTAAAAATTTAGGTTACTTAGCTATTGTGTTAATATCGGTTTTTATTGATCCGGCAGTTTTGCCTTGGGTACCAAGTTTATCTCCGCTTCCTTTTGGTATTAGAGAAATTATAATGTTTTCGATAGTTTATTTATCGCATAAAACTGCAGATAAAACAATTTTACACACAAATCATTTTACATTTGAACCGATTTTGGAAGTTGCATATCTATTTATAGGCATTTTTGCAACTATGATTCCGGCATTACAATTAATTGCCCACGAAGCTCAAGTATTAAGTAAAGACTTAACACCCGGCATTTTTTATTGGGCAACAGGTACTTTAAGCTCATTTTTAGATAATGCTCCTACTTATTTGAACTTTTTAAGTGCCGAATTAGGTAAATATGGTATGGATGTTAATAATAAAACACAAGTACATGAATTTTCTTATCTATATCCGGTTTATTTACAGGCAATTTCAATAGCTGCCGTATTTTTTGGTTCAATGACATACATCGGTAACGGACCAAACTTTATGGTTAAATCAATAAGCGAAAAAGCTGGTATTAAAATGCCTACATTTTTTGAGTATATAGTAAAATATTCAATACCCGTACTTTTACCGATATTTACTATTATTTATTTTATATTTTATCACGGAAAATTATAAGGAATAATTTATGAAGAAGAATATTTTAATGTTATTACTA
>CALGLM010000309.1 GCA_937930275.1 uncultured Ignavibacteria bacterium | reverse complement strand
ACACCAGTAATTTATGTTGACGGTGTAAGAGTTGATAATAATGATGCCTTTAGGCTAAGACTTGACACAGGAGGAGCCGAATCCTCTGCTCTATCAGACCTTGTTGTCGGTGAAATTGATAGAGTTGAAGTTATTAAAGGCGGTGCTGCTTCAACATTATACGGATCGGAAGCATCAAACGGTGTTATTCAAATCTTCACTAAAAAAGGAGTTCCGGGAATTCCAAAATGGTCATTTAATGTGACAAGTGGTTTTGATGAAGCCGAAACGAAGTTTCTTTCGAGCGATTTTGTTAAAAACAGCTTATTTCAAAAAGGTTACTATCAAAGTTATAAAGCTGCCGTTACCGGCGGAAATGCTGCTTTTACATATAATTTAAGCGGTCAGATGTTTCAGAATAACGGTGTAATTAAAGAAGATCAGAACAACAACAAAAATTATAACTTAAATACCGGATTTAGAGTAAATTTATCAGAACAAATGAACCTTGAAATATCTGCAAGTTATACAAAAAATAAGTTTAACAGAATATTTAATAACAATACTTCAGGTTCTCCATTTTCTGATTTTGAAAGCGGAACTTATGATGTCGGTTATACGGATATTGAAAGAGATTCTTTATTAAAAATAATGCTAACTCCCAAAATTAACGATGATGTTGATAGATTTAGAATTGCAGTAAATTTTGATTATTCTCCTTATAAATTTTGGACAAATAAATTTACAATCGGAACCGATTATCGTAAAAATGAAGAAAGAATTTTTGTTGCAAAAGGTATAGGTGATTTTTACGGCACAGAAAACGGGTGGTTAGAAAGAGCTGATAGAGAGTACCAAACAATAACAATGTCTTATACAGGTACCTTAATATTACCTAAAGTATACTCTATTGAACAAACAATCAATTTTGGTTTACAAGGATTTAGAGTTGATGATAGAGAAGAGTATGCTAAAGGTGAAGGCTTTTCAATACCGGGTACAGAAGATTTTGATAATGCTTCAGTAATTTCGGCTCTTGAAAGTAAAAGAGAATTATTTAACGGCGGATTTTTCTTAAGCGATCAAATTAGCGTTTATGATAAATTGTTTTTCGATTTAGGATTTAGATTAGACGGGAATTCAACTTTTGGGGATGCTATAGGTATGCAATTTTATCCTAAAGCAGGTATTGCATATTTAATTTCACAGGAAAGTTTTTTCCCCGACTTTTTACGTGTAGCTATATCAAGTTTAAAATTACGTGGTGCATGGGGACTAACGGGGAATTTCCCAACTCCTTTTACACGTGATAGAAGTTACGGAGCTCAAGCATTTTTGGGCAGCACAGGCATCACTTTTAATCCGGGAGGAAATCCTGGTAATGATCAGTTAAAGCCTGAAAAAACTTCATCTATTGATATTGGTTTTGATTTGGGGCTTTTACAAGATAGAGTTTCTTTAGAATTTAACTATTTTAATCAATTAACACGAGATGCGTTATTTTTAGTGCCGGAAGATCCTGCAAGCGGATTTAGCACTCAGTTAACAAACGTCGGAGAAATTGAGAATAAAGGTATAGAAATTTCTTTATTTGCCCAAATTTTGCAAGAAGAGAATGTGTCTATTGATACAAAAATTTCTTATTCAACTTTGGAAAATAAAGTTATTAGTTTAGGCGGAGCAGCCCCTTTCAGTCTTGCGTCTTTTACATTTTTACCAAGAAGAGTTGAAGAAGGTTATCCTGTCGGTGTATTTCAGGTAAATGTACCAACCGGAGACGGAAATTATAAAACGGAATTAGTCGGAAATCCGTTACCGACAAATTTTGGAAGTTTCTCATTAAATTTGACATTATTTAAGAACTTAACAATTAGTGCTTTAACCGAATTTGCTTTCGGACACCAATTTGTTAATCTTAAAAACGTGTTAAGGTATTTTAACGGAACCGAAGATATGCAAACGATTGTACCGGACGGATATTCATTCCAAACCGCATCATCAGTTTGGTTAGAAGATGCCGACTGGATAAAATTAAGAGAAATCGCCATAATTTATCGATTACCGGAGAACTTTTTTAAAGGAGTAACTTTAAGTGCAAGCGTAAGAAATGTAGCTGTGTTTGGTGTTGATACAAATACAGACCCTGAATTGAACGGCTACCAACCTGCCGGACCAAATACCGGCGGATACAACTTCGGTGATCTTTCTGCCCCAAGACAATTCCGTTTTGGCGTAAACGTAAACTTATAAAGAGGTGATGATATGAAAAAATATAAATACTTAATAATTGCCCTTTTTTCGCTCTATATTTTTGCCGGTTGTGATTTATTAGATCCGACAGAGGTTGATAACCCTGCAATAACTGAAGATAAATTATTGCAAGATGCAACAGGCGGAGCAGAACCTTTAATTACCGGACTAAAATTCGATTTTGCTAATGCTTTAATGCAGACTATCAAATATACCGAATTGGTTTCTGATAATTATGATAATACGAGTACATTTTTATCAAATATAGCTGATAACCCTTGGGCTATTTTACCAAGTGAAACTGATTTAGATGATACTCGAGAAATTTACTTTAGATTACAAACATTGCATGCAAAAGCATTATTTGGTTTGGATGTAATTTTGCCGAGAGATTCCAAAGCAACAAATGAAGATTATGCTACTGTATATTTTTATAAAGGAATGGCATTATTACTTTTAAGCGAAAACTTTTCGGCTTTTCCGATTCAAGAAAAAGGAAATATGGTAAAAGCTAAAGATGCATTAAATATCGGAATAGAACATTTTAGGAAATCTTTGGAATTGGATGCTTCTTCCGAAAACACTCAACGTTGTACATTTGCATTAGCTCGAGCATATAGATTAGCCGGTGATAAAGTGAATGCCGAACAATATGCAAATGCTGCATTAGCTTTAGATAATCAATATTTACTATTAACCGAATATGATGATGTTAACTTAGATAATACTATAAATACATTTACGGTAACCCGAAATTTGAACGATTTACAACCATTACCAAGATTGGATTATTTGGATCCAAAATATCCGAGTCAAACATCTTCAATACCAGCATTAAAGGCAGAAGAAGCTTATTTAATATTAGCAGAAATAGCTTTAGTTGACGGAAATTTAGGAGCAGCAAAAATTAATTTAATTGAGGCAATAAATTTAGCTACAAGTAGATCTAAAGAAACATTTAAGGATAGAGATCCGAGAACCGATAGACCCAATGATAATGATTATTTAGTAAAAGCAGATGCTAATTCAGATGGTATTCCCGGATTAATAAAAAAACGCAGCAATTCGTATGTTGAAATTTCTACTGTTTCAAATACTTCGGTTACCGCTGATGATATAAATGCAGCAATTTCGACAACAGATTTATTCAGATTGTTATACTTGATTAGACAAGAAATATTCTTTAGTGAAGGAAGAAGAATGAGTGATTTGGGAATTAGACTTCCGGTAATGCAAACTCAAATAGATGCAAACCCAAATATTAACCCGGGTGAATACGGTACTACTGTTTATGTTCCTTCTTTTATTCCTACAGGTTATGGATTAGATGAATTTACTTATGATTCTAATGCAAAAATAGTAACAATTGCTTATGATATGAACAAGTTAATATCACAAAATATTAACTCGGTTTCGCCCCTCCTTATGCATTAATAATAAAACTACCTAACAAAAAGAACCGTTTCCCAGACGGTTCTTTCTGTTTTAAACCATTCTTTCTATCATTTTAATAATTTCTATTGAGTTAATACCCTCAGCTTCAGCATTAAAACTTGGGATTATTCTATGTCTTAAAACAGGAATTAAAAACTTTTTGACATCTTCAATAACCGGAGTAAATCTTCCGCTCATAATTGAGTATGTTTTTGCTGCAAGAACTAAATTTTGAGTAGCACGAGGTCCTGCTCCCCAGTTTATTAAATTATTTAATTTTTCAATTGAACCTTTTCGAGTGGAATTAACAAAATTAACCGCATAATCTATAACATTATCGGCAATGGGTACTTTTCTAACTAATTCCTGAAATGCTAAAATTTCTTTGGTATTAATTACTTTAGTTAAATTTGGAATATACTCGCTGGTAGTATTTTTTATTATTTCTTTTTCTTGATTTAGCGAAGGGTAAGTTAACCACAAATTAAACATGAATCTATCCAATTGTGCTTCCGGCAACGGATAAGTCCCTTCCTGCTCAATAGGATTTTGAGTTGCAAGAACAAAAAACGGATTTGGTAAATTGTAGATATTTCCTACAGCCGTAACTTTGTTTTCTTGCATTGCTTCCAATAATGCAGATTGAGTTTTTGGCGGTGTACGATTTATTTCGTCTGCTAAGATAATATTAGAAAAAATTGGTCCTTTAACATATCTAAATGAACGTTTACCCGAAAGTTTATCTTCTTCAATTATTTCGGTTCCGGTTATATCACTCGGCATTAAATCGGGTGTAAACTGAATTCTATTAAAAGATAAATCAACAACATCAGCTAATGTTTTTATTATTAAAGTTTTGGCTAAACCGGGAACACCTACTAATAAAGAATGTCCTTTAGCAAAAAGACTAACAAGCAAGTCTTCAATAATTTCATCTTGACCAATAATAACTTTTCTTAATTCAGTTTTTATACTAACAATCGATTCTTTAAATTTTTCCGTTAGTTCAATATCTCTATTCTTTTCAATATTACTCAAAACAAATCCTTAAATTTTAATTTCCCAAAAAATCGTTTGTCTTAATTCTTCTAACCAGGCATTATATAATTTCTCTTTTTTGCTATATTCGGCAAGCTTTTTTAATTCATCAAAATCAGTATCTAATGTGGGTTTATGTTCTTTTGTTCTTTTTACTAATTTTACAATATGAAATCCGTAAGTTTTTTTATCCAAGTCTAATCTCTTAGGATAACTGATATCCCCTTCTTTCATTTTGAATACAATATCTTTTAGGCTTTCATCTAATTGACCGAGTTCAAAACTTCCTAATTCACCGTTAAAGCGTGAAGTTTCTTTATCATCACTATATTTAAGGGCAAAGTAACCAAACGTATTTACATTTCTTGTAATGCTATCCCTTAAATCACTTAAAAACTCAATAGCTTGTAAATCACTCTCATCATCACTTTTAACTTTAATTAAGATATGACGAGTATTAATACCTTCACCGCGTCTTTCAATTAATTGTATAATGTGGTAACCGACCGGTGATTCTACAACATTTGATAATTCGCCGGGTTTTAAAGAAAAAGCTGCTGCTTCAAATTCAGGGTAAAATACGCCTCGTTTTACATACCCCAAATCACCGCCTTGTGCTGCACTTCCGGGGTCATCACTATATTTTTTTGCTAATTCACCAAAATTAGCTCCATTTTTTAAAGAGTCCAATATCTTTTTTGCAAATTCAAAAGCAGCTTTTTTTACTCTTTCGCCTTTTTGAGGATTAATAAAAATATGAGCGAGAGTAAATTTTTCCGGAATAACACCTAACGAGTCTTTATATTCATCATAAAATTGTTCAACTTCTCTTCTTGAAACAGTAATTGTTCCAAATTTTTTCTGTTTAACTTTTTGACTCATCACATTCTTTTTAACATCGTCACGTAATTCACGTCTAATTCTATCAATGTTCATACCATAAGCTTGTTCAAATCGTTCTCTACTACCGTATTGATTTATAAAATAATTAATTTGACCGTCAAGCTGTTGTTCAATTTCGTCTTCAGAAACCGTAACAGAATCCAATTCAGATTGGGCATACAATAATTTTTCATTTATCATTGCATTTAAAACTTGTTTCTGAATAGCCGGATCTTTAGGATTTACATTACGTTGAGCTGCCAGATAATTTACTTGCAAATTTAACTCAGATAACAAAATAATCTCGTTATCAACAACAGCAGCAATTTTATCCAATGTTTCTTGTGCGTTAATTATTGTGTTTACTAATAATATTAGTACTAATAATTTTAATGTTTTCATTTATAACCTATTTTTTTATTTCATATTTAGAATATAAATCACTTATATATGACTTATATGCAAGTTCTTTTTTTTGACCTAAATACCTTGTTTCAACTATTTTTTTTATACTCTTAAATTCCGGTACATCATTCATATAATATTTTTTTATAAATTTAGCGATGTAAGCTTGGTTATTTGAGATATTAATAACAATGCTTATTTCGTTATTATTCATTCCGTCTAAATAATTTTTTATTATTGTAGGAAAAATATTATACTCCGTCACCAATTCATTATCAAAAATTTGTTTAGCTTTTTTTTGCCTAACAATTTCTTTTGCTAAGCTATTCCAGTTAGTTTCGTCAACTTTAAGCCTAAAACTTTCAGCTTCATAAAAACTATCAAATTTAAGTAAGCTTATTAAATAATTATCGCAACTTAGTTTAAACTCGTTTTTGTTTTTATTATAGTAACGTAATAGTACTGATTCTTGTGTATTTTGCGAATAATCGTCAAAGAACTTTTTTGTTAATAACCCGACCGCAAGTTCTTTTTGAGATGTCTTAAGGTAGGCTTTATAAGTTTCCGAATTTGTTATACCTTGTTCTTTAGCTTCAAGAAACAATATTTCCGATTCTATCCAATTTTTGATAAATTCTTCACGCAATTTATTATTATGTTTTTTATTGCCGAGAAAGAGATTTAACTCTTCCTCGGTCAATTCGGAATCATTTACTTTTGCTACAACTTTATTATCACTTTTTTTTTCGGTACAACCAAAAACAAAGAGAAATAAAATTAAAACAATGTTACTTATCCGTTTTAAATGCTTTAAGTAAAACATCTTCCTTAAAGTTAGTAACAGGATATTTTAAATTTAATTTTTGAACGTATTCACTTTCAAGGCGTTTGCTTTCACTTTCTTGAAACAAACTTGCTACTTCTGCTTTTGCTTCTTCAAATGTCTTTAAGCCCGCAAGACGTTTTTTATTTACCTTAAATATTGAAAAACCACCGTTAACTTGAACCGGTTTAGTAATTTCGCCAACATTAAATGTATAAGCTTTTTTTGCAATTTCATTATTTTCTATATCAACCATTCCGTAAGCTCCGGATTTTAATTTAAACCCAGGGCGTTCGGTATATAATTTTGCTAACGAATCGAAGGAAGCTCCTTGAATAATTTTATCATAATATACATTAATCAAGCTATCTTTTTTAGCAAAAATCTCGCTAAAATCAACACCCTCTTTCCATTTGTAGTTTTCTTTTGTTTTGTTGTAAAACTCAACTAATTTTGCACTATCTAATTTTATATTATTCCAAATTTCTTCTTCTTGAATTTTGAAAATATAAATGCCTTGTTTATAATCTTTCATTAACTGTGCAAAATCCGGATCCGTGTCTTCCAAGGTTAAAGCTTTCAATTCTAATAGTGCATTTTTTGCTGTTTCGTCAACTGCATCATTAAGAATTTTCTCATCAATTAATTTATTTTGAAATTTCGGATCATTAATCACAAATCCTATTACGCTATCCAATCCACAAGAAACATTATTAACGGTAAATAATGTTGTTTTTTCAACTTCTTTTCTTAAATTGCTTTCATAATATTCGTTATTAATCTTGTTGCTATCCAATTTTGAAAGAACAAATTTAATTCCCTCATCGTTTTTAACATAATTGTATTTTGTCTTTAATTCGCTAATTAATTGATTATATTTTGCATCATAAAGCGAACGTTTATACATAGTTTTTAAATTTGTTTTTTCTTCTTCAAAAGAAGGGTATGGTTTTTCTTCAACAAATTTTATAATATGATATCCAAATTTTGTTTCTATTACTGCAGAAATCTCGTTTGGTTTCATATTAAAGCAAGTTTCATCAAAAGGTAAAATCATGCTTCTTCTTTCAAAAAATCCTAAATCGCCTCCTTTGGAAGCACTGCCTCTATCATCACTATACTTCATAGCAGCATCTTCAAAAGAAATTTTGTTAGTTACAATCTGATTTCTAATATCTTCAATTTGTTTTTTTGCTAAAACCGAATCAATATTACCCAAAGAATCGACAAAATCCAACAAAATGTGTTTTACTCTTACTTGATATTTCCTTGGCTGTTTATCGGTAACTTTTATTACATGATAACCAAATCTTGTTTCAACAGGTTCAGGATATATACTATTAACTTCAGTTTTATAAACTGCATCGTCAAATTCAGGTAATGTTTGACCCCAAGTTATATAATATAAATCGCCGCCTGATTTTTTTGAATAAGTATCGTCACTATATTCTAAAGCTAAATCTTCAAATTTTGCTCCGGCTTTATACTTATTTATCACTTCTAATGCGCGTGCTTTTGCAGCTTCTTTAGATAGTGTATCAATACGGATCATTATATGACTAACTCGGTATTCAACTTTGCGTTTTTCATATATTTCTTTCATTCCCGGTTCAAGCAATTGCTTTTCTAATAAGTATGATACACCAACTTTTCTTTTGTATTCCGAAAGCTCGTTCTTTAAATCAACATTTGTATCATATCCTTTTGCCTTTGCATCTACCAATTTTAATCTGAAATTTTTATATAAATTCCAAAATTTCAATATTGAATTGGAATCCGGTACGTTTGAAGTAGTCTCACCGGAATTTTTCTTATAAGCTTTCTCAAAATCACTTAAAGTTACATCTTCACCTGCAATATTTGCTACAACTAATTTGCTTTGTTCCGTACCACAAGATATAAATAATATTGTCAATAGAAACAGTGAAATCAGAAATGAGAAATATTTCATATATTAACCTCCGAATTAATAAATTTTATTGCAAACAATTTCAATTGTTTTAAATAATTATAGTTAAAAAGTTCCTTTTATTTAACTTTAGTTCCGCTTTTTACTTTTTCGTTTACTTCAATTACATTCAATTTACCGTCTTCGTCTTCAACTGCTAAAATCATGCCTTCAGAATCGATTCCGAATAATTTTGCGGGTTGAAGGTTAAAAACTATTACGACTTTTTTACCGATAAGTTCTTCAGGCTTATAGCTTTTTGCAATACCTGCAACTATCTGTCGTTTTGTCTCACCAATTTTGACATTCAACTTTAAAAGTTTTTCACTTTTTTTTACATTCTCTGCATGTAAAATTTCTGCAACCCGTAAATCAATTTTACTAAACTCGTCGTATGTTATTTTCGGTTCAGATACTACTTCTTCAACTACTTTTTGAGCTTCAATTTTTTCATCCTCAATTTTCGTAAACAATATTTCCGGTGCATTAAATAAATGACCTTCTATAATATTTAATTTCCCGCTTTCAAACCAATTTCCGGGTTTAGTATTTAAAATTTTAAACAATTTTTCGGAAGTAAACGGTATTATAGGATAAAACATTTCTGCAAGTGTATTAATAATATTTATACAAATATTTAAAGTTGTTCCGCATCGTTCTTTATCCGATTTAATCGAAACCCAAGGTTGTTCGTCATTAAAGTATTTGTTGGCTGCTCGGGCTAAATTCATTACTTCAAATACTGCATCTTTAATTTTATATTTTTCAAATAAATCTGCAACTTTTTTAGGATAGTTTTCTAATAAAGCAATTATTTCCTTATCCGATTCGTTTAAAATTCCTAATTTTGGTACTTTTCCTTCAAAATGTTTGTTCGTAAAAGTCAAAGTCCTATTAACAAAATTTCCGAATATATCTGCCAACTCGCTATTATTTCTCATTTGAAATTCTTTCCAATAAAAATCGGTATCTTTATTTTCAGGTAAGTTTGCTGCTAACGTATATCTCAATGAATCTGCAGGAAATAAATTTAAGAAGTCTATTACGTCAATACCCCAGTTACGAGATTTGGAAAACTTTTTCCCTTCAAAATTTAAAAATTCGTTTGCAGGAACATTTTCCGGTAAAATAAATTGTTCCTTTCCGCTATCGTTCCAAGCCATTAATAAAGCCGGAAAAATAATTGTATGAAAAACGATATTATCTTTCCCTATAAAAGCAACGTATCTTGTATCTTTATTCTGCCAATATTCTTTCCATAAATCGGCATTACCTTTACTTATTCCCAATTCTTTTGTTGCCGATATATACCCTAATACTGCTTCAAACCACACATACAATACTTTACCTTCGGCACTTTCCAAAGGAACTTTAACTCCCCAATCCAAATCTCGGGTAATTGCACGATCTTTTAGAACATCATTAAACCAACTTTTGCATTGTTGTAAAACATTATCTTTCCAACCATATTCTTTATCTTGTTTAGCAACATAGTTTTCAAGTCTTTCTTGAAATTTGCCTAAAGGAAAATACCAATGGGAAGTTTCTTTTAAAATCGGTTTTTCACCGCTTATTTTACTTCTTGGATTTAATAATTCACTTTGATCATACGAAGCTCCGCAATTTTCACATTCGTCACTTCTTGCTTCCTCATTTCCGCATTTTGGACAAGTACCTTCTACATATCTATCAGGTAAAAACATCTTTGCTTTTTCATCATAAAACTGAAGTGATACTTTTTCATTTAATAAACCTTGTTCATAAAAATTCAAAAAAAATGTTTTTGCCGTTTCATGGTGTAGCGGAATACTTGTTCTGGAGTAGATGTCAAAACTCATACCGAATTGTTCAAATGCTTCTTTATTCAAATTATGATATCTATCAATAATCTCTTGTGGTTTTTTCCCTTCTTTATCTGCAGTAATGGTAATAGGTACACCGTGTTCGTCAGATCCACAAATATAAAGGATATCCGCTCCAGTTAACCTTTTAAATCTCACATAAATATCGGCAGGTAAATAAGCACCGCTTAAGTGTCCTAAATGTATTTTTCCATTGGCGTAAGGTAACGCCGAAGTTACAATAATTTTTTCTGACATACTTTAATACCAAATTATATTTAAACTTTAAATATACTAATAATTTTAATAATTTTGTACCTTTAAAATAAAAAAGCCCCTATTGAAAATAAGGGCTTAACGTAATTTATTTTAATAAATTAGTTGATTTTTAACAGTTCAATCTCAAAATGTAATGTTTCTCCTGCTAAAGGATGATTTCCGTCAAAAACATATGATTCTTCATCTATATCTACTAATTCCATATCTATCTGTTCTCCGCCTTCTAACGGAAAAGTATAAACATTTCCCAATTCCAATTCTATGTTATCAGGGGCACTTTCTTTTGGCAATTCGATAACTAAGTCATCATATCTTTCACCGTAAGCTTCTTCGGCTTCTATAGCAACTGATTTTTTTTCGCCGACCTTCATTCCTAAAACTGCTTTTTCTAATCCTTCAATTACTTCTTCGGCACCTACGGTAAATTCAAAATTATCATCACCTTCAGTTTGATCGAATATTTCACCATCATCTAATTTTCCTATATACGAAATTGTAATTTTATCCCCTTTTTCTACTGTTTTCATATTTTATTCTCCGTTTTTGATTTGAAATTTTTGGTCGTAAATTTATTGTTCGGTAGTATTTTAGGAAGGAAAACAATTAATTCGACTTTTAAACTGTAAATTTAACAAAATATTTCTTATTTTTCTAATTAAATCTGGTAAATTATGGTAATTTTACGGATTGTTAGTTATTAAAAAGCTCAAAGGAAAAAAATGAAAAAAATAATATCGGTTGTTGGTGCTCGTCCAAACTTTATGAAAATTGCACCAATCCACAAAGCATTTGCTAAATATTCTGATTCCATAACTCATTTAATTTGCCATACCGGACAGCACTATGACGAAAAAATGTCTAAAGTTTTTTTTGAAGATCTTGAGTTACCAAAACCTCATTTTTATTTAGGTATCGGCGGCGGCACTCATGCCGTACAAACCGGTAAAATAATGATTGAATTTGAAAAAATATTGTTCCAAGAAAAACCTGATTTAGTATTAGTTGTAGGTGATGTAAATTCAACAATTGCATGTACTTTAACTGCTGCCAAATTACATATCAAAACTGCACATGTTGAAAGCGGTCTGCGCAGCTTTGATAGAGATATGCCTGAAGAAATTAATAGGTTATTAACTGATTCTATTGCTGATTTTTTGTTTGTAACGGAAAAAAGCGGCTTAGAAAATTTAAAGAATGAAGGAATTAGTAATAGTAAAGTTTTCTTTACCGGCAATGTGATGATTGATAGTTTGGTAAATTATTTGCCAAAAGCAGAAAAATCCGACATTTTAAAAACACTCGGAATTGAAAATGATAAATATGTCCTTGTTACAATGCATAGACCTTCAAATGTTGATGATAAAAATCAGCTGACAAAATTATTTGAATTATTTAATGAAGTAGCTAAGTTAAAAAAAGTGGTTTTCCCTATTCACCCGCGTACAATGAAAAATCTTGAAACTTTTGAAATTAAAAGTAAACTTGATGATAATATTATTTTAACCGATCCGATCGGTTATATTGATTTTATGAAATGCACAAAAAATGCAGAATTAATTTTAACCGATAGCGGCGGTATTCAAGAAGAATCCACGTTCTTAGGAGTGCAATGCATTACTTTACGTACTTCTACAGAAAGACCTGTTACCGTAGAGTTGGGAACAAATCAATTATTTGGAGATGATTTAGAAAAAGCAAAAGAAGCAACATTTAGTGTTCTTAGCGGTAAAGTAAAACAGGGTACAATTCCCCCTTTATGGGACGGAAACGCTGCTAATAGAATATGCGAAATTTTATCTAAAGTAGTTTAATTTTTTTAAATGCTCCAATTTTTGAATAAACGTGTTTTATAAATAATTTACCTTACAAAAAGTCCTATTTATTGTCATTAAATTTTTAAGGCAAATTATTAGTTACTTTTTGGTTAAATATTTTTATTACACTTTTACAATTTAATAAGTATTTAAAACACGTTTATTCAACAAATTTTTTTATTTTACTAAAATCATTTTTTTCAAAGCATCAAAAATCTTTAAATTATTTATCCCAAAAACCTCTAATTGATATAAATAAATTCCGCTTGGATAATTATTCAAATCTATTTTTGTTTCGTTATAACCCTTACTCTTCATTCCTTCTTTATTTGTCTGTATTAATTCTCCGGAAATTGAGTAAATTTTGATAATAACTTCACCTTCATTCTGTAAATTATAACTAATAGTTGTTGAAGGATTAAAAGGATTTGGATAATTGCCATACAATTCATAATTATTAATTAATTCCGCATCAAGAATATTTGAATAGTAATATTTATATTCACCGTCGTTATCTATCTGTTTTAATCTGTACTGTGTTTTATTGCCAATACTGTAGTTATCAATAAACGAGTACTCGTTAAAATTATAGGAATTTCCGTGACCAGGGACTGTTGCGATATATGTCCAGCAACTTTCATCTTCACATCGTCTCTCAATATCAAATTGTATGCAGTTTAATTCTGTCTTTGTATTCCAGTATAGTGATATAAAATTGGCGCATTTTGAAGCTTCAAAAGTAGCCATTTCAACAGGTACGGGATGTGTGGGATCTTCATCGGCTCCCATATAAGGATTGCTAATATTTCTATTTTCTCCGTCAATATCTTTATCATATCCCGGTAAACCTAATGATGACAAATCCTTTCCGGCTAAATCCAAATTACCTATGGATGTTCCATCTAAGTGAAGATCGGTTGTACTTTTAAAATATACTTGTTGAGATATAGAATGAATGTCTTTATTTAAATTAGTAATCCAATCTTGCAAAGAAGAGTAATTCGTAGTATTTACTCTTCCAAAGATATTATTTGAACCGGAGGATAAAAAATGATAGTTATTATAATCACTATTAACTAAATTACTCGAAGAGTTACAAAATAAAAAATATCTTTTCGATATCGAACTGTAGCTTGATGTTGTAATAAAAAGATTATTATAAATTGTATTTTTCCCCGCATCAAGCGATATACATCTTGAAGAAGGATACTCAGTCGAATTTATTAAAACACTATTGTGATAAATAAAATTATTTGTGCTTCCTCCTAATAGTTCAATTCCCTTTATTAGATAACTTGTAGTAGCAATAGTATTTGTTTTTATTAACTTGTATAATAAAGTAGTTATTATGTTTTTAAT
>CALGLM010000308.1 GCA_937930275.1 uncultured Ignavibacteria bacterium | reverse complement strand
GACGTTCTGTAATAGCCGACTTAAAAGTTGGTATTTGCAGCGAACACGGCGGCGAACCGGCTTCTGTAGAATTTTGCCACAGTACAGGTTTAAATTATGTTAGTTGTTCACCATACAGAGTACCTATTGCAAGATTAGCAGCAGCTCGTGCAGCTTTAAAAGATGCTAAAAAAGCACCGGTTAAAAAAGCACCAGCAAAAAAAGTAGTTGCTAAAACTGCTCCGGTTAAAAAAGTTGAGACTAAGAAAGTTGAAACCAAAAAAGTTGAAACTAAGAAAGCCGAAGTTAAAAAACCGGTTGCAAATAAACCGGCTGCAAAGAAAAAAAACTAATATAAAATAAATATCGGTTTATAAACGCAGGGGATTTTATCCCCTGCTATTAAATTAATTAGGTTAAATATTTACAATAAAAATGAACTTAACCCTTTTACGAACAAGTTTTTACTGTAATTAGAGTAACTGACGTTATTGTAATACGGAGAACAAATGAAATTATCAAACTTTAATTATAATTTGCCCAAAAGCGCAATTGCAAAAGAACCTCATTCGCCACGTGACGAAGCCAAATTGCTTGTTATAGATAGGAATGCCGGAACAATTCAACACATGATATTTAAGGACGTTATTAACTTTATGAATGCCGGTGATGTTTTGGTTGTAAACGATACCAAAGTTATGCAAGCTCGTCTTTTTGGAAGCAAAGAAAGAACAAATGCTAAAATAGAAGTATTTGTATTACGTGAGCTTAATAAAGACGAAAATATTTGGGACGTAATAGTTGACCCTGCCAGAAAAGTAAGAATAGGTAACAGAATCTATTTTACAGATGAATTATGGTGCGAAGTAATAGATAACACTACATCGCGAGGTCGTACTGTTCGTTTTAATCAAAGTGCCGAAAAAATTTATGCGGCAATTGAGCAAATTGGTACTACTCCGCTTCCTCCTTACATTAAAAGGGAAGCAGTACCGGAAGATAAAGTTAACTATCAAACTGTTTATGCAAAACAAGACGGTTCCGTTGCGGCACCTACAGCAGGTTTGCATTTTACAAACGAATTAATCGATAACATTAAGAAAAAAGGTATAAATATTGCGACTGTTATGCTTCATATTGGTTTAGGTACTTTTAGACCCGTTGAGGTTGAAGATTTAACTAAACACAAAATGGATAGCGAATATTTTGAAATTACGCAAGACTCTGCCGATATTATTAATAGTGCTATTCAAAATAAAAAGAACGTTTTTGTTGTGGGGACAAGTTCTACACGTGCTTTGGAAAGCAGCGTTACCGCAGAAGGTTTTGTAAAACCGCATAGAGGGTGGACAGATAAATTTATTTATCCGCCGTACGATTTTAAAATTACTAAAAAACTTATTACTAACTTTCATCAACCGGAATCTACGCTTATTATGCTAACTTCTGCTTTTGCCGGATACGATTTGCTTATGAAGGCTTATAAAAAAGCACTTAAAGAAGGCTATAAGTTTTTAAGTTACGGTGACGGAATGATAATTTTGTGATATGAAAACTATTGCAATCATCCCTTCGGGCGGTACGGGAAAAAGAACAGGTTTTAATACGCCTAAGCAGTATCTTAAAATTAATAATAAAGAGATTATAGCTTATACCTTAAGTGTTTTTCAAGACTGCCCGAAAATTGATGAAATTTATATTGCCGCACAAAAAGAGTACTTTGATAGTTTATTTGAGATAAAGCAGAAATTTAACTTTACTAAAGTTACAAAGATAATTGAAGGCGGAAACGAAAGACAAGACAGCGTTTATAACGCATTAAAGTCTATTCCGCCTTATTTTTCAGACCTTTTAGTTGCCGTTCACGATGCGGCACGTCCTTTATTACCTCCGGAAGTTTTAATTAATGCCGTTAATGACGCACAAAAATTGGGTAATGCTGTTGTTGCCGTTAAAGCGCGTGATACGTTAATTAAACTTTCCGAAAATTCCTTCGATTATGTAAACAGAAACGAGATTTATTATGTCCAAACTCCGCAAATATTTTTATACGGCGATTTAATGAAAGCTTTTAATAAAGCTTATGCCGTAAATTTTTACGGTACGGACGAATCGATGCTTGTTAATCGTTTAGGTATTAATATAAACCTAACGCTCGGTTCATCGGTAAACTTTAAAATAACCGGTGCGGAAGATTTGGATTTATTTGATAAATTAACGAGATAAAAATTTCTATTGTATTTTATTTTAATATTGCATAATTTTACATTCCATATTTAAAAAGTGTTAGTATGTTAAACTTATTATTTGTTGTACTTTTGTCATATTTGGTAGGTTCAATACCTACAAGCATTATTATATCTAAGCTAACAAGCGGAATTGATATAAGACAGCACGGCAGCGGTAATGCCGGCGGAACCAATGTTTTTAGAGTTTTAGGCTGGAAACTTGGCATAACCACTATTATTTTGGATGCCTTAAAAGGCGCCGTTGCAGTTGTTTTAGTTGCTCGTTTTTATTTCGGAAGTTTCCCTTTCCCAAATTCAACACCGTTTGATGATTTTACTTTAGTACAAATAATTGCCGGTATTGCTGCCGTTATTGGTCACATTTGGACTGTTTTTGCAGGTTTTAAAGGCGGCAAAGGTATTGCAACTGCTTTAGGCTTTTTAATTACTATAATTACCGTTGATATGTTATTTGCTCTTGCGGTATTTATTGTTGTTGTAACTTTTTCGCGTTATATTTCTCTCGGGTCTATTACCGCTGCTATTTCCGTTCCCCTTATTTTAATTATTCGCGAAAATGTTTTTGGAGTTGATATACAAGGTTATCACACAATTTTACCGTTTGTTATTGCAGTTAGTTTGTTGGTAGTTTATACCCACAGAGCAAATCTTGCCAGATTAATTAACGGTAACGAAAATCGTATTACTTTAAGTAAAAATAAAAAGTAATTTTATATGAATATTTCCGTACTCGGTGCCGGCGGTTGGGGTACAACATTAGCTATTTTGCTCCATTTTAACGGGCATAAAGTAACTTTATGGGAATATGATAAAAGTTATGCCCGTTATATGCAAAAGCATAGGGTTAATAAAACTTTTTTACCTAATATCCCTATTCCAGATGAAATTAATATAACTCACTCTCTTGAAGATACTGTAAAACACGTTCATGCAGTAGTTATTGCAATTCCTACTCAATATATTCGTAATACTATAGTAAACCTTAAAAAGGTACCTTTAAATGACGTAATTTTTGTAAGCGTTTCCAAAGGTATCGAAAAAAAATCGCTATTAACCGTTTCACAAGTTATTAAACAGGTATTACCTCAAGTCAATCCCGATAATATCGGAGTTCTATCGGGTCCAAGCCATGCAGAAGAAGTCAGCCGGAAAATACCGACAGCCGTTGTATCTACAGCAATTAACGAACAAACTGCTCGTTT
>CALGLM010000307.1 GCA_937930275.1 uncultured Ignavibacteria bacterium | reverse complement strand
AGATATTATTATGCATTAGTTGCTTACGATCAGGGTGATCCAGCTTTTGGTACAAAAGGATTACAACCGACAGAAACCACTAAAATTATAAGTGAAGATTATGCCGGTAATATAACATTTATTGATATTAACTGTGCAGTAGTAACACCTAACTCTGCTGCTGCAGGATTAATTCCTCCGCAGATAAAAGGAGACTTAAATAAAGTTTCTGCAGGTGTAGGTAGCGGTAGTATAACAGTTGACGTTTTAAACCCCGGTTTAATTACAAACAACGTAAACTACAAAGTAAAATTTAACTCTGTAGGCGATTTCCCGACATATAAAACATTAAGTTACTCTATTATTAAAAGTGAAGCAGGTAAACCGGATACTGCAATAGTTTCCGATATCGATTCAACAAATATAGGTGCCGGAAAATATAGTCCTCCTTTTGACGGTTTAACAGTTTCTATTAAAAATGATACTACGATAGCTGTTGTTGATTCAGCTACAGGCTGGTTAAAAGGAAGTAGTAATTTATTTATGTTTGTTAGAGCCGATAAAAGCTCGCCGGCAAGAAACGTTGCTTGGCCAGCAGATTATATTTTAGAGTTTTTACCAGAAGCTTCAATTGAAACTCCGTTTACTAAAATTAAAGTTAATTTTATTGTTAAAAATTTAACAAGAGGCGATACTGTTAAAGCAGAAATTTTGGATAATAATAAAAACAAAATTTTTGATTACGGCGATAATATTGTTATTATTGAATATGTCGGTACAAATTATAAATTAACTTGGAATATTTCGTACTTACCGCCTTTTGGAGGAGATACACCAATAGATCCTTCTGCAGGCGACCAATTTAGGATTACTACTACAAAACCTTTTTATGCAGGCGATTACTTCTCGTTTACTACTTTAGCCGCTACTAATGATAAAGATTTAGCAAATGAAGAATTAGGTAAAATAAAAGTAGTTCCAAATCCTTATGTAAGTACGGCAAAATGGGAAAGAAGAACCTTATACCAATCAGGTAGAGGGGAAAGAAGAATAGATTTTATTCACTTGCCAAACCAGTGTACTATACGAATATATACGATGTCCGGAGCTTTGGTTAAAACTTTAACAAAAGACTCGGGACCATATGACGGTTCATTATCATGGAATTTAGTTACCGAAGACGGTATGGATTGTGCATACGGTGTTTATATTTATCATGTGGACGCTCCCGGAATTGGTGAGTATGTCGGCAAATTCTCAATTATTAAATAGAGGATGAGAATATTATGAAAAAAATAGTAATTATTGCACTAATCTTATTTATAAATATTTATACATCGGCACAAAGTTTTGTATCGGATGTTTCTAAAAGAGGAACCTCTGCAGCTGCATTTCTTTCAATAGGACAAGGTGCACGCGCAGCAGGTATGGGTAGTGCATTTGTTGGTGTTAGTAACGACCCTTCATCTCTTTATTGGAACCCCGCAGGAATTGCAAAACAAGAAGGTGCAGCAGTAGTTGTTGATCATACCCAGTGGATAGCAGATGTAAAATATAACTTTATTGCTGCTACTTATAACCTTGGTAATATGGGAACTTTAGGCTTAAGTTTAACAAGTTCCGATATAGGTGAAATGAGTGTTACGACTATTGATGAACCTGAAGGAACCGGTGAAACATACTCTGCACAAGATTTTGCCGTAAGCTTAGCATATGCAATTAACTTGACTGATAATTTTGCAATAGGATTTAATCCAAAATTCGTGCATCAAAAAATTTGGAGAATGAGTGCTACCAGTTTTGCCGTTGATTTAGGCGTACAATATATTACTCCTTTTGACGGGCTCGTTTTAGCAGCATCCATGTCTAATTTTGGTAGTAAAATGAAAATGGAAGGGAATTCAACTCTTGTTTTATATGATCCTGATAATACTACTACCGGCAATAACGGTAATATTCCTGCATATTTGGAAACAGAAGAATGGGAATTGCCGCTATTATTCCGTGTCGGACT
>CALGLM010000306.1 GCA_937930275.1 uncultured Ignavibacteria bacterium | reverse complement strand
AGAAAGTTTTACTTTAGATTTCGTTCCAATACCGTGTAATTGTAAATTTGTATAGGCATAAATAAAGGCATTTTTCAGTTCAGCCGCAATATCTATGCCTTTTTTTCCAATTTTTTGAAATGAAAAACTATAGCTTTTGATACAACTTTCCCAACAATATAGCTATTGTTTTTATCGCCAATACCTTGGCAAAATATAAATAATGAAATGTTTTGGGATTTGAATTCCTGAAATGTTACTTCGTTACCGGAAATCTCATTTTGCAAAATTTTTAATTTTGTTTTACAAACGTACTTATCCACAATAATTCTCCGATGCCATTAATTTATATCTCCTAAAAATCAATACTATAATCTAAAACATTTTTTCCTTTAAGTCAATCATAAAATAATAACGGAATAGTAATAAAAAAAGTTGTATTTTCATTTGGTATAGAAGTAAATCTTATGCTCCCCTTATTTAATTCGATAAATTCTTTGCAAAGAATTAAACCTAATCCGGTTCCTTTTTCATTATTGGTACCCGGTCGGCTTTCTCCTCTATCAATAGAAAAAAGAATATTTTTTTGGTTTTCAGGAATACCTACACCATAATCAGTTATTGAAAGTTCTAATAAATCATCGTTAATTACAGAAGCGTTAATACTAATTTTTTGCCCGATATATGAGTATTTAATTGCATTTGTTAATAGATTTCTCACTACAGTCATCAATAAATCATCATCAGCAAAAACGACATAATCTTCTTCAAATTTTATAGAAATTTCAATATTTTTTGCTTTTGCTTGAGCATAAACTAATCCAATTACTTCCATTAGTAAAAATTTAAGATCAAGTTCGCTTGGGTTATAAGAAATATTACCGGTTTGCGCACGTGACCAATGCAATAAATTTTCTAAAAGTTGATACGAACCTTTAGAAACTTTACGAATCTCGGCAATATAAGATAATTTTTCTTCATCACTTAAATCGTAAAAATCCGATTCTAACAATTCGCTTAAACCCAATAACGAGCTGAACGGATTTTTAAGATCATGTGCTATAATCGAAAAAAATTTATCCTTAGTTTTATTGTGTAGATCCAACTGATTGGAAAAATCTTTTAATTCTTGTTCGGCTTTTCCTCTATCTTCTGCATCTCTTAAATTAAAAATATTATACGTACCGTTAATGCTTTTAAACATCGTAAATGTCATATCCATTAACCTATAAGTACCGTCCTTTTTTTTAATCTTTCTATTTGTTAATACAGAGCCGAAAACCTCTATTTCAGAATTTATCTCATCAGTCGTTTCTTCAAAAATCAAACAAATGTTTTTATCTAATACTTCATTTAACTCGTACCCAAGCAATTGAGTAATTGATTTATTAACATTTGAAATTTTGCCGGAACTTGCTTCAACAAGAAGAATAATATCACTTGAAGAATCAAAAATAATTCTATATTCATTTAACCGAGCTTGTAATTTCTCATTATCGGTTGTAAGATTTTTAATTACTTCTTGCTCGTTTACAGTATTCATCAAAATTTAGAAATAAATTGCATTAATATAATAAATTTTTTAATAAATGTGCTATTTATCTCTAAAAGAAACCGTTAAAGGAACACCTTTAAATCCAAAATGTTTTCTAATGGTTTTTTCGACAAATTTTCTATAATTATCACCAATATGGTTAGATTGATCAGCAAACAATAAAAATATAGGATAATTGTCTCCTACTTGAGTAATAAATCTAATTTTAACCTCTTTTCCGGTTCGTGTTGAAGGCGGAGGAGTTTTCAAAAATTCAGGTAATAAGACATCATTAAGTACTTCATTAGTAATTTTTTTCTTTCTTTCTATATTAATTTCTTTTGCAATATCAATCAACTTATATATTCTTTGTTTGGTTAACGCACTAATAAAAACAAAATATGCATAATCAACCGAACCCAATTTTTCAATTAATGCTTTTTCGTAAATTGAAGCAGTTTTATCATCTTTTTCAATTAAATCCCATTTATTAATGGCAATAATTAAACCCTTTCGTCTTCTAACTGCTTCTTGAATAATTTTTTGGTCTTGGTTTTCAAGTCCTTTTTCAGCATCTAATAAAACAACTGCAATATCACTATCCATTAATGCACGGTAAGTTCTGACATTAGAATAATATTCAATATCCTCTTGCACTTTGGCTTTTTTTCGCAATCCGGCAGTATCAAGCAATACAATTTCTTCACCGTAATACTTAAGTACAGAGTCCAAACTATCACGTGTAGTACCCGGAATATCAGTAACAATACTCCTATCAAAACCTAATAAAGCATTAGTTAAGCTTGATTTACCAACATTTGGTTTACCCACAATTGCTATTTTTAATCTCGCATCAATTTCGTAAGGCTCATCACCAATATTTAAAGATTCAAGTAATAAATCCAAAAAATCCCCTAAATTTCTGCCGCTCATAGCAGAAACGTCAAAAACATGTTCTATTCCCAATTTATAAAACTCGGATTTATAATACCCCTGAGTTGCATTATCAAGCTTATTAACTAATATAAATGTCGGTTTACCCGAAACTCTTAATAAATTGGCAATTTCGGTATCAAAAGGATTAATACCGTCTCTGCCGTCAACCATAAAAATTATTGCATTAGATTCTTCAATAGCAAATTTAACTTGTTCACGAATTGCAGCGTCAAACATTTCATCACTATCCGGCACATAACCACCGGTATCAACCAATTTATATATTTTGCCGTTCCATTCAGCTTCACCATAATTTCTATCACGCGTTACACCGCTTAAATCATCTACAATTGCTAAGTTCGATTTTGTTAGTCTATTAAATAAAGTCGATTTGCCTACATTAGGTCTTCCTACTATGCACACTAAAGGCATTTTCATATTTTACCACCTATTAAAACATAAATTTAATGTTCAGCTGAGGATAATATTCTATTTCATATCCTTTTGCAGTTTTCATTAAATCAAAATTTAAATTAATCTTTTTATTATATCTATTTGCAGAAAGTGCCGCATCTACCGCACTAATAATAT